>CAZFNT010000101.1:0-10533 GCA_964520315.1 uncultured Gemmatimonadota bacterium | reverse complement strand
GGAGAATCCGGGGGACCTGGCGCGGGTGCTGAGCGAGGTGATCGACGACCCGGCCCGGCGCCGGAGCGCAACCGAACGGATTCCCCCGCTCAAAGACCTGCTCTATCTGGGCGAAGAGATGGAGACGCGGTACCTCTCCATGCTGCGTCATGGGCTCCGGCGAAAGCGCGGAGCGGACTGGTCGATCGGAAGCGATCAAGTGCTCGGTCCCCAACACCGCGCATCTGGAAGGCTGAAGCCCGAATGAAGGGGCGGGGGCTGGCGTGGACGCGGCTTTTCTCGTCGCGCCGGGGCGACGAGCGCGCGTCGGAGCTGCCGCGCCGTGTCACGATCGAGAACACCCACCGCTGCAATCTTCGCTGTCCCTTCTGCCTGCATACTCTTCACGATGGGCTTTCGCCCTCGATGAGCCCGGGCCTTTTCGACGCGCTGGCGGCCGAGCTCTTCACTGAAGGGAGCGAGGTCGGTCTCTCGGTTACGGGCGAGCCTTTTCTCTCCCCGCGATTCGAGGAGGAGTGCGCTGCGATCGCGAAGTCCGGCGCCCACCTGGTGACCTACACGAACGGAACCCGCTTGCTCGAAGCGCTCGATATGGCTCCCTTCCGAGCCGCGGTGGGAGGGCTCAATGTTTCGCTCGACGCTGCCACGGAGGCAACCTATGCCGCCCTGCGCCCCCCGGCTCCGTGGGCGAAGGTGCTCGGTGGGATTCGGGCATACGATCGCTGGCGAAGAGCGCTAGCCGATCCGCCGAGCCTCGAGCTGGTGCTCGTGCTACAAAGGCGCAACATCGACGAGCTGGTTCGGTGGGTCGATCTCTCGGATGAGCTCGGCGCCGACCGCATCGCCACCTCGCATCTCGTCGTGCACAGTGAGAGCATGCGGACCGAGAGCCTGGCGGAGTCGCAAGAGGGAAGAGAGCTCGGGAACCGATCGATCGCTGCGGCGCAAGCGCGCGCCCAGGCGATCGGACTCGAGGCGACATTCCCCGAACCCTTCGGGGATCGAGCAGCGCCCGCCGGCGTCTCTGAGCATCCGCGGGAGGGACCCACCTGCCGTCTGCCCTGGACCGACACGTGGATCACTGCGTCGGGCGATGTCTATCCCTGCTGCTTCCCCGACCTGGTCCCGACCATGGGCAGCGCGACGAAGAAGGGGTTCACGGCGATCTGGAACGGACCGACATATCGGAATTGGCGCCGAGCTCTGCTCGGTCCGGAACCCCCTGCGCCATGTCGAAGCTGTCATTTGGCTCGACCGACCAACGAGGCGCGCTTCGAAATCGTAGGGGTGGAACCTTGATCTCTCTACTGCCCCCCGGATCGAAGACAGCTCGCCGCGCGAATCTGCGCGCCGCCGGCCAGAGCGTCGCAAGGCGTCGCGCACGGGTGTCCCACCGCCCCGTCGAGGCCTTCCTGGAGATCGTGCGCGACTGCAACATCCGCTGCACTATGTGCGCCATCTCGTTCGACGACCACTACCGCAAGGGTCTGCGCGACGAACGCGGATTGATGCCGATCGGGCTTTTCGAGCAGTCCCTTCCCCTGCTGCGCCGTGCGGCCAAGGTGCACTTGATGGGCACCGGAGAGCCTCTACTCCACCCAGACCTTCCCGAGATGGTGCGCCGCCTCACCCGATGGGGCGCCTGGGTCACCTTCAACACGAACGGGACCTTGCTGCAGCCCGAGCTCGCGCAGGAGCTGTGCCGAGCCCGCCTCAGTCAGATCGTGCTCTCGCTCGACGGCGCGAATGCATCGACCTACGAGTCGATCCGGCGGGGGGCTTCATTCCCACGCGTCATCGAGAACATCCGCTTCCTCATCGATCAGGATGGGGCACCGGAGCTGATCGTCGCGATGGTGTTGATGCGAGACAACCTGGACGAGATCGATGCGCTGATCGAGCTCTCGGCCGACATCGGTGCCCGCTCTGTGCATGTGGAGCCGCTGCTCTGGCAAAACGACGCCGCGTACGGGGAGTTCTACGAAGCACACGCCGTGCCGCGAAACGAAGCGGCGGCCCGCGTCGAAGAAGTCGGCCCGGTCGCCGATCGCCTGGGGATCGCGATCGAATCTCCGCTCCTCTCGGAAGGCCGCGGCGAGCCGGACGGGCAATCGTCGGGCCCGATCTGCACCGAGCCGTGGACCACCGTCTACGTAACGAAAGAGGGGCGGTTGCGAGCGTGCTGCAACGGCATCGAGGACCTGGGGCGGCTCGGCGGAGACGCCGGAGGCTGGAACGACGAAGGCTTCGAGCGGTATCGCCGCGTCATCGCCAAGGGCGATCTTCCCGACGCCTGCAATGGTTGCGCGACGAACCGTCGCTTTCGAAAGGTGCTCCCGATCGACGCACCGATACTTGGAATCCCAGCGCAGACGCTGCCCCCGGAGGTGCGGTGATGCCGGTCGCGTCGGTCGTCATCCCCACTCTCGATGGCGGGGATCGACTCGACGAGGTTCTCGACGCGGTCATGACGCAAGCAGGGGAGGCGCTGGACGAAGTCGAGATCGTCTGCGTCGACAGCGGATCTCGCCCCTCGCTCAGAATGCGGCTCGACCGCGCGGGCGTGAGAGTGATCGATATCCCGAGGGGATCGTTCGACCACGGAGATACGCGCCGATTGGGAATCGCGAGCACGAGCGGGGAGTTTGTCGCCCTTCTGACCCAAGACGCGCGCCCGGCCGACAACCGCTGGCTTGCGTCATTGATCGATGCTCTGCGGAGCGATCCCGGAGCGGCCGGGGCCTGGAGCCGGCAGCTCGTCCGCCCCAATGCGGACCCTCTGGAACGCTGGAAGATGCACCACTGGTCCGGCTCGAGACTGGAGCCCAGGTGCACCGAGTTGCCCGTGGGCGAAAGGTGGGAAGATCTCGACCCGCGCCGGAGGTACGAAGTGGCGCTCTTCGACGACGTGAGCTGCTGCATCCGGCGAGCCGACTGGCAACGCATCCCACACCGGCCGGTCGAATTCGGCGAAGATCTGGATTGGGGGCGCCGGGTAGTCGAGGCGGGGCGCCGGCTGCTCTTCGTGCCGGCATCGCGCGTCATTCATAGCCACCCGGCGCGCACCTGGACCGATGCGAAGCGGGTCTTCTCAGACCATCGCAACATCATACGACTCACCGGGTGGCGCACCGTACCAACCCTCGATCTCGTGCCGCGGGCGGCGATCGGCGGCTGGCTCGACATGACGCGCTACGTCTGGGGAACCTCGCCCCCTTCCGCACGGTCCGGCCCGCTCGTTCGCTCCATCCCCTACGCCATGTGCCTCGCCGCGGCGCAATGGGCCGCATCGGCATCGGAGCGTGCCGGCCGGTGAGAATCCTGCATCTCGTCCACCGCCTTCCCGATCCGCGGGCGCCCGGCGGCTCGGAGCTGCACGCGTGGAGGTTGGCCGCGGCGCAGAGGCGATTGGGGCACGAAGTGCTCATCGCAGGCGCGGATATGTCGGCGGCGATCGGGGACGAGGTCGAGAGCATCTCTCTCCTCAGCTCGGATCGCGCTCCATGGGGTGACGCTCGGGTCGATGACGCGGTCGTGGAATGCGCGCGAGAATGGGGCGCGGAAATCGCCCACATCCACCACCTCATGAACCTCTCGGCTTCGGTGCCGATCGCATTGCGGCGAAGCCACATTCCCTGCGTCATGACGGCTCACGATCTCTGGACCTTCTGCCCGCGAGGACAGATGGTGCACCCGGGGGGCGAGCGTTGCGTCGAGCCGAGCCCCGAGCGCTGCGGGCCTTGCATCGGTATCGACGTCGAGAGCAAGGGAGTAAATCGTTGGCGACGCCGACCTTGCGACACTCTTGACGCGCACTCACTAGCTAGGGTGCGCCGCGAAGCGCTACGTTCGATCGCCCGCGTGATCGCGCCGGCACCGCGCATCGCGGCACTTTGGGTCCGGCTCGGAGTCCGCCGAGATCGAATCAGCGTTGTGCCGCACGGCATCGAGGTACCGGCCGCCTCAGAAACGGCGCGGAATCGAGATCGCGACAGCTTCGTCTTCGGCGTCCTCGGCTCGGTCTTACCGACCAAGGGGCAGGAGATCGCGATCGCTGCCCTTGAAGGATTGGAGACGAGCCGACTCCGCCTCGAGATCCACGGCCCGCTCCTCCCTTTCCACGGAGACCTGAGTCATCTCGCGCGCATCGAAGAGGCCGCCGCGCGGGATCGACGCATCTCGATCCATGGTGCGTATCACCCCGCCGATCTCGACCGCGTGCTGGCCCGACTCGATGCCGTACTCGTGCCTTCGATCTGGGAGGAGCATTTCGGGCTCACGCTGCACGAGGCCTTGACGCGTGGTCTCCCGGTGATCGCGAGCGACATCGGCGCGCTGCCAGACGCGATCGATCCCGAAGAGACCGGACTTCTGATCCCCCCCGCCGACCCGATCGCGCTCGCCTCCGCCATGAGAAAGGTGTCGCGTCATGAGTGGACGCCGACTCGATGCGTCGAAGCGCGCTCGATTGAAGAGAACGCGCTCGATATCTGCGCTCTGCTCCAATCGATCGTCATGTCGACACGCAAGAGACTCGGCGCAATCGCACTCGCGGCGGCCTTCCTGCCCGCCTTCGCGCCCCCGAGCCAGGCCGCCGAAGCCGTCCGCATCGAGCGGGATATCGATCTCACCGAACGCTTCTCTTCCGCCTCGATTCGCCCATCCGAAGCCGATGTGCGCGTCGCACGGATCTTCGTCGGTGGCGAAGAAGCCCCCTGCATATTCCAGCATCCCGACAGCGAGATCGTCTTCGAGAAGGTCCCGCTCCACGAGGGCGCGCGCTTCGTGTCCTCGCTCGGAATCGCTGACGGAGCATGGGAACGCCCGGGCAACGGTGTCGTCTTCGAGCTCGCCGCCCCCGCCCTCTTTGGAGACCGCGTCATCTTCCGCCAGCGGGTCGACCCCCGCGTCAATTCCGAGGACCGCCGCTGGATTCCGGTCGACATCCCCCTGGACCGGCTCGGCGCCTCCGACCTCATCTTGCGCACCCTGGACGACGGAGACGGTCGCTACGACTGGGCGGCCTGGCGAAGCCCACGAATCGTGTCGTCAGGCACCGAAGGCGCGGCCCCTCCGCCCAATCGCGCCGAACCCTCGCTGCTCCTGATCACCATCGACACACTGCGCGCCGACCATCTCGGCATCTGCGGCGGCGCTCCCACGCCGACCCTCGACTCTTTAGCCGCCGCCGGCAGCGCCCGATGCGACATTCAGAGCCACGCGCCGATCACCGCACCCTCTCACGCCGCGCTCCTCATGGGGCGACTCCCCCGCGAGACCGGCGTCCTGAACAACGGCGACCACCTGCCGCCGATCGAGTCGACCCTCGCCGAAAAGGCCCGAGTCGCGGGCATGCGCACCGGAGCAGTCGTCGCCCTCGGAATCCTCAACTCCCGCTTCGGCTTCGAGCGCGGTTTCGAGCGCTTCCTCGATGTTCCGGAAGGTCCGGTCTATTGGCGCTCCGGCGAAGAGGTGAACCACCTCGCCTTCCGGCTGCTCGAATGGGCACGGCTCGACCGCTTTCTGCTCTGGGTGCACTACGCCGAGCCGCACGAGCCTTACGAGCCCCCCGAAACCACCGGCAACACGCTGCGCCTGGTCGACGCATCGGGCGCGCCCGTTCCGGGTCATCGCTTCACCAGAGACACCCTCTCACACGTCCCCCTGCTGCTCCCCCCCGGCGAAACCCGGCTCCGGCTCGTAGCCGAGAGAGCGGGGAATCTGCTCCGCGGCGGCGAGCTCACATTCAAGCTGCCCGTACTCAGGCTCGAGGGCCTGGCGCCTGAGGAGCTGGCCGATCTCGACTTGCGCCTCGGCGAGGGTTGGCGCGAGTTCCCGCGCGGCCTGGGACTCGAGGGACGATGGCTGAAGCGATCCGGCGAGATCGTGCTGACCAACAGCTCGCCGGAGCCTAAGCGCGTCACGCTGCGCTATCTGGCCAAGGAGCACATGGCGATCTCGGAGCTCGGCAGGCGCTACGCCGGCGAGGTCGCACATGTAGACCGGCTGATCGGCGGGCTTCTTGCCGGACTTCGCAAGCTGGGTCTCGGCCGATCGACCCTCGTCGCCGTCACCGCTGATCACGGCGAGGCGTTGGGGGAAAGAGGATTGGTGGGACACGTGCACCATCTGTACGACCATCTTCTGGCGGTGCCTATTCTGCTGGCCGGCCCCTCGCCCGGTCGACTCGGCGATCGGAGCCCGGCCGGGATCGTCGACTTGCACGCCACCCTTCTAGACCTGCTTTCGCTTCCCCCTCTCCGCGGTGGGCGGGGCCGATCGCTTCTCGCCGCGCGGAGTCCGGGCAGCGCGCCCCCCGATGACCGCGTCGTTTTCTGCGAAACACATCGCCCGCAGGCCGATCGAGATCGCGTCGCCCTCGTCACACGCGGATGGAAGCTGATTCGCTCCCTCGATCCACCCGAAACCGAGCTCTACGAGCTGACATCGGAGGGCGAGAAAGGCAACCTCGCCCCGAGGCACCCGGGGATCGCAACGCAGCTAGGGCGGCGGCTCGACGCACTTCTCGATTCGCTCCCGGCCGCGCCGCCGCGCCGATCCACATCCGACGAAGCGCTGCGAGACCGCCTCCGCACCCTGGGATACGTAGAATGAGCCGCGCCGGCGCGCTCCTTCTCGCGGCCCTCTCGCCAGACCGCGATTCACACGACGCGATGGTCCGCATCTGCGGTCGCGGCGACGCGATCTGGGAGGAGCTGGAGCGCCTGGCGATCGAGCAACAAGTGCTGCCCGCCTTGCATTCCGCCCTCGCCCGAATCGAAGGCGTCCCGCCGGAGGTGACGCAACGCCTCTTGAGTGCCTATATCGCCAATGTGCGGCGGAACGAGCGCATGCGGGTCGTCGCCGGCGGGCTGGCCGCCATCTGCCGCGACCGAGGCATTCCAGCAATGGCGCTCAAGGGCCTGGCGCTGATAGAAACCGGCATCTACCGGGACGCTGGCGCGCGCGCGTTGGCGGACGTCGACATCCTCGTCCCGGCCGCGTCGTTCACCGAGCTCTACCGAGAGCTGCGCGCCGCCGATTGGAGGCAGCTCGACGACGGCGTGGCGGAATCCCATTACCTTCGCCACGCTCACCAAGCGCCCCCCTTGCTGCACTCCGGCACGGGCGTTCTGGTCGAGATCCACCGCGAACCCTGGCCGCGAGAGCTCTCACTCCGCGACGGCACCGGCGGCATCTGGAAGCGATCGACCGCGCTGCCCGCCCCCGCCGACCTGCGAGCCCCCTCCCCCGCAGATCTTGTCGTTCAGGCGGCGATCCACATGCTCTTCCACAGCACAGCGCGGATCATGGGACTCGTCGACATCGCGACGATTCTGCGCGTCGCTCGCCCGGACCCCGCGCAGATCGCGCACGCGGCGCGAGAGTCGGGCATTGAGAACCAGGTTGCCGCGCTGATCCACCTCGCGATCAGAACCTGCGGCCACCGGGCCGACGCCGGCGACCTCGCCGACGCCATCGCTCCCGGAGCAGGGCGCGCGATGACGCGAACCGGCGTCGCCTCTCGGTTGCTCTGGTGCCGTCCTCATTGGATCGCGGCGGCACCATTCCCCCACCTGCATCCCGATCCCGCGGCGGCGCTCGGCTTCTGGATGAGCCCCCCCCGACGCCGAATAGTGCTCGCCGCGCGCTGGCTTCTTCGCCTCATCTTCCCACGACCCGCGCACCTGCGCGCCAGATCAGGCCGCTACGTCGACCTGCCGCTCCCCCTGCTCTACGCCGCCCGTCTCGTCACCCTGCCCGTACGCTTCCTGGTGGTGCGACCTCTCGCGCGAGTGCTGCGGGGCAGGAGCCGCTAGGCCGAGACGAACTCGACCGGAAAATCGCCGGGCTCGTCTCCGACAACCGCAACCACATCGCCTTCTCGCAGGGTCTTCCCATTCGGCCACCGAACCTCGGTCAGCTCTCCCTCGGCCCTGGCGACCAGATCGCCCCGATAATGCACCGGGCTGTCGAAGAAATCGTCGAGGGCGAGTTTCACGCTCAGCTCACCCAGCACGTCGCCGGCCGCGATCACCTCTCCGGCCGATTTGCCGAATCCGGTGAGCTCGCAGAGCGCGCGAGGGTGTTCCACGACGATCGGAATCTTCAACAGCATGATGTCACCTCACGCCCACGATCGTCTTTCGAGCCGTTTCCTTGAGTCGGGGGGGCGCATGGACGGTCTCGACGGCGCTATCCTCTGGCCATGAGACCCCTGACCACCGATTTGCGACGGTCCGACCAGCGCCCGTACTTCCTGTGGGACGAGGATATTTCGGTGGGGGAGCTCAGAGCACGCCTCCAGGGGACCAACCAATGGGAGAAGGACCGGCTCCTCGGAAAGATGCTCCGTGAGGCGCGCGATTCGGATGTGTGGCTCTTCGTAACGCCGGAGAAGGTCGCGGAAGCGCTCCCTCGGATCCGACGGCGGCTGGGGCGCCGATTGGCGTTCTGGGAGTTCTTGATAAAGGGCTGGCGTGAGAATGGAATCATCAAGACGTAGTCGGCTCTCGTCGTTTCAGATGGATGTTCTGCGGGCGTTCTTCGCTCGGGAGCGCAGCTTCTTCCTGACCGGCGGGGCGGCGCTCGCCGGGTTCCACCTCAAGCACCGCACGACGATGGATCTCGACCTCTTCACCCTCGACGGCAGCGCGTACGCGCGAGGACGCAAGGTCCTCGAAGATGTCGCCGACGAGCTGTGTGCTGAAACGGAGATCACTCGAAGCGCCCCTGGTTTCCAGCGATTCGTCTTGCGCCGAGGCGACGATGCCGTGGTGGTCGACTTGGTTCGTGAGCGTGTCCCCCAGGCAATCCACGAGAAGCTGGAAAGAGAGGGAATCGTCCTAGACCCCGCGCTGGAGATCCTCGCCAACAAACTCTCCGCTCTTGTCGGCCGCGCGGAGGAGCGTGACTTGGTCGATGTGCTCATGCTCGAGCGGGCGGGCTTTCACGTCGAAGATGCGCTCCCTCATGCCATGGCGAAGGATGGGGGCTGCACTCCGGCCACGCTTGCCTGGCTCCTTTCGGAGATCGAAATCCCGGACGACGCGGTACTCGCCGCCGAAGTCGAACCTACCGAGCTCAGGATGTTCATCGCGGGCCTGATTTCCCGTCTTCTTCGAGCGGCAGCTCCCTCGACCACCGATGAGTAGTGCTCATCCCCTTCGCGACCCCGCGATCTCCCGCACCGCCTCGATCGCCAGCTCGATCTGATCCGTAGTGTTCATCGGGCCGACGCTCATGCGCACCGTGCCGCGAGGGGCGGTGCCGAGCTGCTCGTGGATCAGAGGAGCACAGTGGAGCCCGGTGCGGGTCGCGATCGAGTGGTCGACGTCGAGCATTGTGCCGACATCGGAGGGGTCCCAGCCCTCGATCGTGAAGCTCAAGACCGGTAGGCGGTGCTCCAGACTCGTCGTGCCGTGAAGCATGACCCCTTCGATCCCGAGGAGCCCTTCCTGCAGGCGGGCGAAGAGCGTCATTTCATGCCGGTAGATCTGATCGATCCCCTTCTCTCTTAGGTAGATCTGCGCCTCGTGAAGGCCGACGATCCCCAAAACATTCGAAGTTCCCACTTCGAGACGGTAGGGGTATTGATCGAGGTGGTAGGGGTAAGCGGACTCGACCCCGGTCCCTCCCGCGCGCGTGTGCTTCACACTCACCCCCTCGCGCACATAGAGGCCGCCGATTCCGGTCGGGCCTAGCAACGACTTGTGGCCGGTGAACGCCAAAACGTCGATGCACATCTCCTCGACATCGATCGGGATTACGCCGGCCGTCTGAGCCGTGTCGATCAGCAGAAGAACCCCGCGCTCGCGGCAGATCCGACCGATCTCTCCGATCGGCTGCACGGTGCCGATGACATTCGACCCGTGGTTGACAGCAACAAGTTTCGTCTCTGGGCGGATGGCTCGCTCGATATCGCTGGGATCGACCCTGAAGTCGGAAGCGACCGGCAGATAGTCCACCGACACGCCCGCGTCGCGACGCAGATGATTGAGCGGCCGGATCACGGAGTTGTGCTCGAGCGTCGTGGCGATGACATGGTCGCCAGGCTCGACCAGGCCGTTGATCAAGATGTTGAGCGCGTCGGAAGCGTTGTAGGCGAAGCAGAGCCGCTCGGGACTCTTCCCCCCGAAGAACTCCGCTAGCCACTCCCGCGTCTCCTCTACGAGATTCCCCCCCAAGACACAGAGGTCATAGCCGGAGCGCCCGGGGTTGACGCCGAAGCGGCCGTAAAGCTCCACCATCGATCGCAAAATCGTTTCCGGTTTCGGATAGACGGTCGCGGCGGAGTCGAGGTAGATGATGTCGTCGAGATCGTCGAATGTCTCCATGGAGTTCCGCTCGCGTTGGGAGCCGCCGCCGGGCAAGGAGCACCATACCTCATGCGGAGTGTCCGCTTCGCCACGCCGATGTCCGCCCCCGAGGAACGGTTCTTTGGGTAGAATCGACTCGACCCATGCCGCCTAACCAACACCCCGCCCATCTCAGCCGACCGACAATGCGACGCGCCACCTTTGTAGTCGCAGC
>CAZFNT010000100.1:6231-10597 GCA_964520315.1 uncultured Gemmatimonadota bacterium | reverse complement strand
GTTTCTTGTGCCCCTGGCTGCCGGAAGAAGATGGGGGTCTCGGGATCGATTTCGGCTACTCGATGATCATCAATCAGGAGCTGATTCGAGGAGACGGATTCGGGGTCGGAGTGCCACTGCACAGCGATGTGGCCACACCTTATCTCGCAAGCTATGGAAGCGCCGAGGCGAAGCAGCGCTGGCTGCCGGGCTGCCTGAGCGGAGGGACGATCACGGCGGTTGCCTTCACCGAGCCGGACGCTGGTAGCGATCTAGCCGCGATCCGCACGCACGCGGTTCGCGATGGCGACGAATTCGTGATCAATGGCCAGAAGACCTTCATCACCAACGGATGCGTGAGCAACTTGAACGTGGTTGCGGTGAAGACCGATCCCGCCGCCGGCCACAGAGGCGTGAGCTTGATTCTGGTTGATTCCGGCGCGAAGGGTTTCGAGCGCGGTCGGAAGCTCGAGAAAATGGGCTACCACATGCAAGACACGGCTGAAATGGCGTTCGTCGACTGCCGGGTGCCGGCCACCAATCTTCTGGGCGAGGAGGGCAAGGGGTTCCGTTATCTGATGGAGAAGCTCCAGCAGGAGCGGCTCGAGGTGAGTATCAAATGTCAGACGATGGCGGAAGAATGTCTGAAAGAGGCGATAGATTACTCACACACGCGGAGCGCCTTCGGGAAAACGATCGCCGCTCACCAGGCGAACGCTTTCAAGCTGGCCGAGATGGCTACCGAAGTGGAACTCGGACGCACCTTCCTCGAAGACCTGGTAGCGGAGCATATCGCCGGCCGAGATATCGTGCAGCGGGTTTCGATGGCGAAGTACTGGCTGGCGGAGATGGCCAATCGAGTGGCATACACGGCCGTGCAGCTACACGGCGGCTACGGCTACATGGAGGAGTATCGAATCTGCCGCCTCTTCCGCGATGTGCGCTCGTTGCCGATTGTCGCCGGCACGAGCGAGGTGATGAAGTTGATCGTGGCTCGGGGGCTTGTGCCCGATGCCGTGAGGTGAGGAGCCCGAAACAGTGACGAGAAAAGCAATCGACCCGAGTCTCTTCGACGCATTCGGCCCGCATGTCCGCTCGTTCGTCAAGACAGCGACGATCGACGCACCCGTCGAAAAGGTCTACGAGTCCTGGACCGAGGGCGCAGCGTTCGTTGCGACCTACGCTTCGTCCAATGCCGATCTGAGCGCTGAGATCGACCTGGCGATCGGCGGTAGCTATGAATGGCTGTGGGATGGTGTGACCGGCAGCAACGGCTGCCAGATCCTCAGCTACATTCCGAATCGGATGATCAGCTTCAGTTGGAACGCCCCGCCGAGCCAACCGGAGAGCCGCGCGAAACGCACGTGGGTGGTCGTGGAGTTCGAGGCGGTGGACAAGGGCAGTACGCGTCTCACTCTCACGCATCTCGGCTTCGGCGCGTCCGCGCACTGGCAAGAGACCTTCGACTACTTCTCCGCGGCGTGGCTCCACGTGCTCACGCAGTTCAAGAGGACCTTGGCGGACGAAGAGGCTGGTGTCCGTGAGAGGCAGCCGCCAAGAACACGCGAATGATTGAGTCCGGTCCAGTGTTGCTGTTTACCGAACGTGATGCACGATTCTCGCGGGCTTCGGGGGTCGGAACGTGAGCTCCGCCCCCGCGCCTTCGCCCTCGCTGTGGAAGAGCTCGGGGATTCTCGCGGGTGGATCGGTGATCTCCCGTGCCCTCGGCTTCATCCGTGAACTGCTCTATGCGTCGTTCTTCGGCGCATCCGGCGTCATGGACGCGTTCTTTGTCGCGCTGACTATTCCGAACTTCCTAGATCGTGGGCTGGGCGAAGGAGCGAACACGGTCGGCATCGCGCGTTGGCGGGAGGACTGTGGTACTTCCGGGCGGGTGACGGCCGCGCGAGCGTTCACGGCAACAAGTGCGCGCATCACGGCGATCGCGATTGTCGTCGCCATCTTGCAGTATCTTTTCCACGAAGAGCTGGCGCGAGTGATTGCGCCGGGATTGCGCGAGCCGGAGCTCGCCGCAAGGCTGATGGCCTTGATGGCGCCACTCGGCGCGCTCTTCGTGATCCGCCGAAGCTGGAACGCCCCACTCATCGCCGATGAGCACTTTGGTCTGAGAGCGGCGATTCCCGCTTTCATCAATATCTGCGTCATTGTTTTCGTGGCGCTGGGAGCAGGTGCCTGGGGGATCGATGCGGTCGTCGGCGGTGTTTTGGCCGCGAACACGCTTGCGCTCATCGCTGTCGTGCTGGCCTGCCTCAGGTTCGGAATCTCGCCCAACCCCTTCCGAATCGGAGCCGCGACTTCGTCGACCCGCATCGCCTTGCGGATGATGCTGCCGATCGTCGCGGCGGTCTCATTCGGGGAAGTAAGCGTCGTCATCGACCGTGTTCTCGCAAGCCGGATGCCGGCGGGGTCGGTTTCGGCGCTCTTCTACGCATGGCGCATCCTGGCGATTCCCGGCGCTCTGATGTTGACCTCCGTCCCCACGGCGGTATTCCCTCGCATCTCAACCTTGGCGGCACGCCGCGATTACGCCGCGATGGCCAAGACCGTCGATCAGGCGTTGCGTACGGTGACCATCTTCGTTTTCCCCTTCGCCGTGGTGCTCCTTCTCCTCGCAGAGCCGATCACGCGGACCCTGCTTCAGCGCGGCGCCTTCGATACGGCAGCGACGGCGCGAACCGCGGCGGTGATGACGGGGTACACCCTGGCCTTCCTGGCTCAAGGGCCACACGCGATAATCGTCCGGGCTTTTCACGCCCTCCAGGACACCAAAACGCCGATGAAAGTGAGCTTGGTCACGATCAGTGTGAATATCGGTCTCAGCCTTCTGCTGGCCGGGCCTCTGGGCGCACCGGGCCTGGCCATTGCCACCGCCATTGCCTATAACCTCAATCTGTTCTTGTGCCGAGCCTTGTTGGGCCGTCGGTTTCGAGATCGGGGTGTCGTTCATTGGTCGCGCTGGCCCCTGTGGGAACTCGGAGTTGGCGGGACGATAGCCGCGCTGCTGGGTGTCGCGTATCGTGTCGCCGAGTTGCCCCGGGCGTTGCTCATAGAGGCGCCTGCCCTCGTTCTGGTCTTCGCGCTGGCCTACACGCTCTTCGCGCTTTTCCTGTTCCGGCTCAGGAACCCGGAAATACGGCTCTTCTTGGAAAAGATCGAAAGATCGAAAGAGGCCGACTGATATGACGAGCCGACAACGAACTGGCCGTCCCCTGGTTGTGGAAGTGGTTCCCTTCGATCTCGATCTACCCCGCGGCCCCAGAAGCTACGTCGCCTTTTATCGCTCGGCGGTCGCGGAGCAAGCGAATCGCATAGAGATCGGTTGGCGCGACCGCGGTCTGCCCGCGCTGCTCTTTCATAGGATTCCAAGCCGCGGCCTGCGTCTGCTGCGGGCGGAGTGGTCGGCTGCCTATTCCGTGCTCTTGCGATCTGTCGCGCTCGCACTGCGGAGCTTCAGATACCTGCCGCGCGCGCATGTGGTGGTCGCGCATGGCCCGTATCTGGCGGCCATGCTCGCGGCCTGGACCGGTCGCTCCAAGAGGCGCCCCAGGCTCATCTACCTGAAACACAGCACCGGCCTTGCTACGACGGAGCTCATGGTCAACTATCGCGCGAGGCGGGAGGGACCGGTCGCCCGGCTCTTGCTCCGGATCGAGCGATTCGCGCTACGTCGAGTCGATCTGATCGGCGTCGTGAGTCATGCCGTCGCGAGCGATCTCGAGAACCTCCAACCGGGGTTGGTGACGCCGATCCGGGTGCTCACGCCGGGCTGCTCTTTCGCTGGTGCAGGGGCTCCGGGGGCGACCGAGATTCGGGCACGTCTGGATCTTCCGGCGCAATCGGTCGCCATCGCCTCCGTGGGCACCTTAGCCCCTGACAAGGGGTTTCGCCATCTCCTGAAGGCACTGGCCCAGTTGATCGACCTGGATTGGTGCCTTTGGGTTGTGGGCAGTGGTCCGGACGCGCGCAAGCTCAAGCAGCTCGGCTTGGATCTCGGTATAGGAAAGCGAGTTCGTTGGCTGGGGCAACAGAGCCCCGCCACGCCCTATGTGGCGGCGGCGGATCTCTTCGTTCACCCCAGCCTGCGAGAGTCGTTCGGCATCGTCGTCATGGAAGCGATGTCTCTAGGCAAAGCGGTCGTGGCCACCCGAACCGGCGGAACTCCGGAGCTCGTGGGCGAGGCGGGTATTCTCGTCGCTCCTGGCTCTCCCGAAGCGCTGGCGCCCGCCCTGAGACTGCTGATCGAGAACCCTGCACTGCGCGAGGAACTCGGCCGCCGCGCCGCGAGAGAAATCGCGGCTCGCTACTCGCCTGATGCGCTCCGCCGGGGGTATTGTGACGCGCTTGGCCTCTAACGCCCATTCTTGAA
>CAZFNT010000100.1:0-6221 GCA_964520315.1 uncultured Gemmatimonadota bacterium | reverse complement strand
TTGCCCGTCCTTCATATCATCGACACCTTGCGCTTCGGCGGTATGGAGCGAGTGGCCGTGGAGCTATGCAATGCGCTCGCCGCCCGGGGAGAGGGCGTCGGGATCTGTATCACCCGGGGGCCGGCACCTTTGGCGACGGAACTACATCGAGAAGTCGGCGTTCTCGAGTTGAATCGCCGATCGCGCTTCTCGCTGCCCCCACTGCTCCGCTTGGCTCGAACGATTCGCGGGAGCGACTATACTGTGTTGCACGCACATGGAAGATCCAGTTTCTCCTTGGCGGCGTTCATGCGGGCAGTCGGCCTACAAGAACGCCCCACGATCTACCACGAGCACCACGGCGCGAGGGCGACATCTCGATCTCCGCTTTGGTTGAAGTACTGGGGAAAGCACTACGTTTCCGCCTTCGTAGGAGTTTGCGCGGAGCAGTGGGACATCGCTCGGAGCGCCGGCATCGCCCGCAGCTGTTTCCACATCGTGCCGAACGCAAGGGATCTCAGCGCATTCTCGACCGCCCCGACACTCGATCTGCGCGCGCGTTTTCAACTTCCCCGCGATCGTGCCCTCGCCCTGGTCGTCGCCGCCATTCGGCCGGACAAAGGGATCGATTTGTTGCTGGATGCGCTGGGCCGATGCGCGTCCATCGATCGGCTCTCCGTCATCATCGCGGGGCGGGCGGCTGAAAGGGAGTACTTCGAGCGTTGCCGAAGAAAGGCGACAGAGCTCGAGGGCACCGCCTCGATCCACTTTCTCGGCGAACAAGCCGAGATCCCGACGCTGATGGCAAACGCCGATCTTCTGATCATGCCCTCGCGCGTGGAATCCGGGCCGCTGGTACTGCTCGAGGCGATGGCTTCAGGGTTACCATTCGCCTCCTTCTCGGTCGGGGGGATTTCGACCAGTGCCGAGGCGGCGGGCATTCCCGGCTTCGTCCCCCCCGAGAACCCCACGGCCTTGGCAAGAGAGATCGATGCTCTGGTAGAAGATTGGACTGCGGGGCGCCGGCGAGACACCGACTGTGCTAGAGCGTGGGTTCGCGAACATCACTCCATCGAGGAGATCGTGGACATGTGGATTGGGCTCTATGGGAGCCTTCTGAAGCGGGCCCCTCGTCGATGAGAGTGCTCTACGTCACGAATATGTACCCAACCGATCGGCACCCCGCATCGGGTGTATTCGTGGCGGATCAGATCGACAGTCTGCGGCGAGCCGGCGTGACTACGGATCTCTTGCTTGCTCCCAGATTGGCCGGCGGCCCTTTGGTCTATCGAGAGCTTGCAGCACGTTTGCGCGAGCGCACCAACAGACAATCTTGCGACCTGATTCACGTGATGTACGGCGGCGTGATGGCGGAGATCGTCACACGCCACATGCGCGACTTCCCGGTTGTCGTTTCCTTCTGTGGCAGCGATCTTCTCGGACCGGCGCGCGATCTGAAGTGGATTCGGGCGCTCTCGGTGCGCTATGGCGTACATGCTTCCCGGCGCGCAGCGCGTCGCGCAAAAGCCATCATCGTCAAGTCGGGTGGATTGGCGACGAGTCTCAATTATCGACTCGATCGCGACCGCGCCCACGTGATCCCCAACGGTGTCGATCTCGATCGCTTCAAGCCGATGTCGCAAGACGCCTGTAGAGAACACCTGGGCTGGGAACGGGGCACCCACAATGTGCTGTTCGCGGGGAGTGCATCGAATCGATGGAAACGGCCGGGCCTGGCGGAGGCAGCGACCGCTGAGCTGCGCGGGCGCGGCGTCCGGGTTCGCCTGCGTATGATGTCGGGGTTGCCGCACGACCAGGTCCCCACGTGGCTAAACGCCAGCGATCTGATGCTCTTGACTTCGATTCATGAAGGCTCGCCGAATATACTGAAGGAAGCGCTCGCCTGCGGTGTTCCCTGCGTATCCGTCGACGTGGGCGACGCCGCGACCCGTCTCGCTCCGCCGAGAGCCGGTCGCCTGGCCAAACCCACACCCCTGGATTTGGCGGAGAAGATCGGGGAAGTACTCGGCTGGCCCCGTCACTCAGAGGCGATCGAGGGCATTCAGGAACTCTCCATGGAGCGCATCGCGGCGAGAATAGTGAGTGTGTACGAGCAGGTCCTGGCCTAGTGTCGGAGCGCTAGAGTAGCGGTTCCAGACCCCACACTAACTCGTCGCTCCAATACAGCGTCATCTGAATCCAGTCGGTGTAGTTGCGAATGGATGGATCGAATGAATAGTCGTCCGCCTGATTGTAGTCCGACCAATTGGTCTTGTTGAATCGGCTCTGCACCCCTCCGGAATCGTCGAAGGGATCCAGGTCCCCGGCCGCCGCGGCAAAAGTGATGTCTAGGGCGTACTGGTCTCCGCTCAATTGCACGAAATCCCCACTCACGTTTTGGCTGCCGACCTGGGCCCAGTCACAGTGGAACTGCTGGGGAGCGGCATCCTCCATCGTGTAGTAGTAGCGGATCGAACTGGTGACGGCGCTCGTCTCCATGCACCCGTACTGTACCGACAGATCACCGGGAGGCCCCTGGACAGATACTCTGACGGGGGACGAGCTGCCGGTGCTCCCCTCGTCATCGATCGCGACAGCCGTCAGCGCCTGGCTGCCACGGGGTACACTTTCCCAAGTGACCTCGTATGGAGCATCGAGATCCTCTCCCAACCAGGTCGTGTCCGCGAAGAAGTCCACCTTCTCGATCGATCCGTCCAAATCGACGCTTCGACTGTGATCGTGATCGTATCGCCCTCAGCAAAAGTATCGCCGTCTTCGGGATAGGTGATCTCAACATCCGGCGCAACATTGCCTCGGAGCCGACCCGCGGTGATGGAAAGCGGATCGAGAGCCGTGATTTGCTCCGGGGCCCCGCCGCGTACTGCACCCAGACTCCAGGTTGACCGTCCATGACCGAGAGCAGGTCGTCGAGCCACACCTGCTGAGTCGGATCGGTTATCGCCGCGACGGCGAGGGGAGCGGCGAAGGCAGTGGTAAAGTAGTTGCTGCCGGGCAGCGGCGATCCATCGAGATAATGGCCCGCCCGCAGGGCGTAGGGATCGCCCGCCGTCACTGATTGACTCCGGTTGGCGAGCCTACGGGCATTCTCGAGTGTCGCGGGATCGCCGGATTGCAGGGCGTGTGTCGCAATGCGCCACGGAGCTCGAGTCGAGCTATAGAAGTAATCTCCGTCGTACTGCGATTCGAGAAAGAAGGGAGGAGCCGGCTCCATTACCGGTGCGGGTGGAGAGGTTGGCACGAGAAAGCCGGGCAAAAGGCCCGTATTCGGTGCGTGGTCGGTCTGCACCTGCTCGATCACGTTCCGGCACGCGTCGACGACGTCGTTCCATGACGTATCACCGGTGCCAATCCCGTAGGCCGCGAAATGCCCGAGCAAAAAATCGGAGGGGCGCGGCGTGAGCTCGCTATAGTCCAATCCGCCGGGATCGACCCAATCGCCCAACATCGGCAGACGAGAGGTCGGCCCGACGGTCGATTCGAGAACGCCACCTGATAGAGATTCGATAACGTGGGTGTTGGTCCGGTTCCTCACCCGCGTCGATCAAGTAGTACGACTTCCAAGCGTCATGGAGCGCTCTGACATCGTCGTCTTGCTGGGTTTGGGTGCGCTGGCTGGGGCGTAGTGTGCCCGGCGCATGGCTGATATGCTGTGGAAAAGGGAAGCTCGGATCGGATGCGGCGACGGGCTGGGCGGCATCGGCAGCAGCTCCACCGGAGCCGAGCATGGCGATTGCGAGCGGCAATGCCGGGGTGCCAAAATGTCGATTGAGCGGGGAAGCCATGTTTGTCCTCATTCGCTTGGATAGCCTTCAGGGATTTCGAGCGCCTCCGGCGGTCTTCAATGCCCTAACATCGGGTGGAATCGGCCTCCGAGATTCCTGATGAATCACACAACAAACCGCGCCAAAGTCCGGGAAGCGTTGGACGTTTGGAACGCCGCACCGTGGTCCGCCAATACCTCGCCGGCCCTCTACTTCCATTATGTGATGCCGTACCGAGTCGGTCAGGAGTCCGCGCAAGACTGGCATGCCGAACTACGAACAAAGCTCGAAGGTAGGGTCGAGGGACTCGATCTCGCGCAGGCGGCGATCGAGGTCAATCGGTGGTGCAACGAACGGGTCGACTTCGTCTCCACCGGTGCCAAAGATCAACCGCGCCTGGCCACATTCTGCTGCATCGCAAAGATGGAGCAACCACGGTCAACTCGACCGCCGCTTACACCGATCCAGATGTAGTGCGCATTCCGGTACGTGACGACTCCACCAAAGTGTCGGTTCATGTTATCAACTACGGCGGCCTGTTCCCTTTGGTGACGATCGGCGCAGGAGAATCTGGATCGCGGGCATGCAGCTCGGAATGGCAAATCTAGTGAAGGCGCGAATGAGTCGGCTCTAGAACCCCGTCCCTTCGATCCAAATATCGTTGCTTGATCCGCCGTAGGCCCCCATATCCGACCGCTCTGCGTCGGGGTAGAAGGCGGGCCACCGCGGGTCGGAGTCGTAGATCGCGTCGGTGATCACTGGGTCGCCCGCATCTACGCACGGTGAACCGGGAGCGAGCAACAGATCGAAACCGCGATACGACACGAAGCGCGGATCCACGTCGATATTCCCTTCGCCGCTCCAGCCACCCTCTACGTTGCAGTGGCGCACCACCGGTTCCGCTCCGCTCAGAACGATCTCTCCTGGTTCGTCATCGCGCAAAATACAGTTTATCAGCGTCGGCTGAGATGTCACATGGCAGAAGATTCCTCCAGCCGTTTCTGTTGCGAGGTTGCCTGTAATGACACAGTTGATGAACATGGGGGCGCAATTGACATAGCAGTACGAGCCGCCGCCCAGCGCACTGCGATTGTCCCTAATGATGCAGTTCTCCAACAGCGGAGATGATTCCACCTTGCAGTAGACGCCGCCCGCGCGAACATCGGTTTCATTGTTCCGTATTATACAGCCGCGCACAATAGGCGACGCCGCCCAGCAGTGGATACCGCCGCCGCTCAGATGCGCAAAATTGCGCTCAATCAAACAGCTCACGATCTTCGCTTCAGAGGAAGAGCAAAAGATACCGCCCCCGCGGCCTGCTCTGCCGTCGGCCATGTTGTCGCGAACGACACAGTTCTCGATCAGAGGAGATGCCCCGGAAGTTGCGTAGATCCCCGCACCGTAGAAATCGGTCTGGTTGTGTTCGACCACGCAGCCTCGAATCGTCGGTGAGGCATTAGAGGTGAGAACGATTCCGCCTCCCGCATCGCGATTGTCGGCACCTCGGACGGTGAGCCCTTCGATGATCGCGGCGCGAGTCTCGCCCGAAGAAAGGGCGATCCCGTGAGCCGCTCCCCCGCATTCGATCGTGGTGGCGGCGGGGCCGCCCTCACCAAGAAGCACCAAGTCCTTGCCGAGAAAATCGAGATCGCGGTTTCCCGGGCCGGTGTAAGTGCCTGGCGCAACGAGCACCGTGTCACCCGCGGATGCCGCGGTGAGCGCAGGCTGGATCGTCCCGTAGTCGCCTGGAACGTGCAGAGTCAGTGCCGACGCGGGCGCCGCGGCCAAGCTGCCGGAAGCCAGGAAGAGCGCGATAGTGTTGGCGGAAGGGCGATTGGTCGTGAGCATCTAGGAATCCTCCTTCAGATTGGACCGAGTATTACCTGCTTCGGCGATGATCGCCCCTGTTTTTGCCGTCGGGGCAATGCCGCGGGCGAGATTCCAGCCGCGGCGGCGGGCAGCCGTGCAGGAGAAGAGGCTAGATGTGGTCGTCTGAGACATGGGTCGTGCTCCAGCGCCTGGACCTCCAGAATCCGCCCCGGCGCAGTGATCCGTCCGGTGGAGATCGCCGCACTCCCGCCGACCCGCGACCCGGCGCGCCTCACACTGCGGACCGCTCCTCGATTCCGGAGGCGTCCGGGGGGCGCGGCCGCACACACCCCGCCCGCGGTACGTCCCCGCGGCAATCGTCGAGATGCCGATTCACGTCGCACCTCGCACTTCTCGTTTCAGAGTGCGGCGCTACGACACGGACAGGCCTTGGATTTGACCTCTGCCGCACGGAGACGGGTTCGATTTGACATCTCAGGCCAAGAGCTCATCTCTCCAAGGTAGTTTTCGGCCTGAAAGCGCTTTTCGGGGGCGGAAATGTCAAATCGAACCGGCCTGTGTGCGGGGAAGGTCGAATCGAGGCGCTCTGTGTGCCTCGGCCGCTGTGGGGCGCGTTCGCTGGTGTCGTGT
>CAZFNT010000099.1:0-10656 GCA_964520315.1 uncultured Gemmatimonadota bacterium | reverse complement strand
ACCTCGCCCTTCCCGCGCCAGTAGAAGACATCTCGAAAGCGCTTCCGCAGGAGGATGTACGAGGCGCATTCGAGCATCTTGCCTCGATCTTCGCCCGTGCGAGTCACGGCCACACGGCGCAGGCCCGTGTCGACCGGGTAGTATTTCTTGTTGCGAAGGGCGCGCTTGCGTTCGGACCAGACGAAGTAGGAACAGGCGAAGGCCAAATAGGCACTCTCGATCGCTTCCAGATAGAGCGATGCCGTGTCGGCCGCGATGCCCATCGCGGCTGCCACCCGCCGGACGCTCAGCTCGGATCCCGCTGATTCGAAGAGCATCTGCGCAAGACGTCGCAGAGTTTGGCTCGACCTGGCACCGACCCGCTCGCGAACGTCTCGCTCGATGATGTCGTTGAAGTACGAGCTGCGCAGGCGATCCGCGTCGGGAGTGTCCAGGGGTGCGGGGAAACCACCGTCTCGCAAGTAGTCCAGCAGGTCCGCCTCGGGCTTGACCATCCGGTACTCATCCAGGTCGAAAGGGAAGAGCTCGACACTGAGATGTCGACCCGTCAAGCTCGACGCCAGTTCTCCGGACAGCAGGTGCGCGTTGGAACCTGTGACGACGAAACGACGGTCCCGCGGACGATCCAGTTGGGTGCGCAACCAGCGCTGCCAACCCTTCACATGTTGAATCTCGTCCAGGAACCAGACGCAGCCAGGCCCCCGTTCCTCTTCGAAAGCTTCCACAAACTGCTGCAGGAGCTGGTGATCCAGGGACGCCGCGAGCCGAGGATCCTCGAAGTTGACGAAGAGACAGCGCGTTCGGTCGAGGCTGTAGCGCTCTATGAGTTGCCCGAGCAGAGTGGATTTCCCGGACCGGCGCACACCTTGTATGACCAGAGCCAAATCTGGGCGAAGCTCCTCCGGCAGGCTGACCTTCCGTGGAATGCTCGGGGGCGGATTCCGGGCCCAGTGACTCCAATCCCCGGCAATGTTCAGGAGTTCGGCGTGTTCCATGGACAGAGTCTACACATTCGCGACCGCAAGTGACCAGTTAACTCGACGTACCACGCTGCGACCAGTATACTGGCCACCTCCTCCCTCTCCGGCCCCCGATTCCCCTCACAGACATCGCGACGCGATCAGCCAAACCGTTCGATACCAGCGCAGCATCTGCGGGGTCACGAAAGGTTTGCCCGTCGTCATCAGGCAGACACTGATCTCGCGCTCCGGATCGGCGTAGACCAGCACATAGCTGAAGCCCAGATGCCCGAAAGCCTGGGGCGTTCCCGGGCCGTAGAGGCTGACGTATTGTGCGCCGAGCATGAAGCCCATGCCGTAGCGGGTCGGCACGCTCAGAGTCAGATCGAACTCGAGGTAGGTCTGCTCCGCGACCGCGCGGGCAACGGTGCGCGGGCTGAGAATCCGCACGCCGTCCAAGGTGCCTCGATTGAGCAGAAGCTGAAAGAAGCGCGCGATGTCGGCGGGAGTCCCGATCACATTCCCCGCGGGGATCAGGCCGGTGAGGACTCTCGGATCGTTCGAAACCTTACCCACATCACGGATCGACGCGCCGAGTGATCGCTCGAGAAGCCAGCTATAAGGTGGCAAGGGCGGAAAGCCGGTGAACGCATTCTCGGCAACGAGCCCGATCTCTTCGGGCTTCACTCCGTAGCTCATCCGCTCGACGCCGATCGGCTCGAGAATCCGCTCCCTCAGGACAGTGCGGATATCATCCCCCGTCACCCGGCGCACGATCTCGCCGAGAATGAAGCCGCCCGTGAGGGCGTGGTAGGCGAGCACCCGCCCCGGCCGCCAGGTCGGCTTCGCGTCGCAGAGGATCGAGATGGCTAGATCGGGATCGCCGAGCGCTTTGAGACCCTCTTTGCCGGCGTGCCCCGAGGGGATGTTGGGGATGCCGGCTCGGTGCGTGAGCACGTGGCGAATCGTTATCTTGTCTTTGCCGTGGCGCGCGAACTCGGGGATGTACTCCGCGACCGGATCGTCGATGTGGAGGTAGCCCTGCTCGTCGAGCATATGGACCACGGTCGCGGTGACCGCCTTCGATGCGGAGAAGATATTGTAGAGCGTCGTCGGCTTCGCCCGCACCAGCTCGGCGTCGGCCGGGTCGTCGGGAGAGTTGCCCCTCGCGTGCCCGATCGCGCGGTCGATGACGACGCGGCCGCGGCGCATGAGGCAGAGCGCCACGGCGGGATGCAGGCCGGTTCGGTAGATCTCCTCGACCGAGTGCCAGATCTCGTCGATGTCCTCCTCGCTCAGGCCGCCGGCCTCGGGCTCGACCTCTCGGCTCCCCTCGACGCTCGTGACCTCTTCGGGATCGAAGGGGCGGACCGATCGTGGGATCAGATCGAGAGGATTGGGGATCTCCATGACGCTTTCCGTTCTTGGGTGCGCGTCCCGATTCGCTATGATCTCGAGCCCAGCGCACTCCAGGACCGAAAGGATACAGAAACCGTGGAACTTGGACTAAAAGGCAAAGGCGCGATCGTCACCGGCGGAAGCCTGGGCATCGGCCAGGCCACCGCGCTTCAACTCGCGCGCGAAGGCTGCAATGTGGCGATCAACTACCGCCGCCACGACGCCGAGGCGAAAGAGGTAGTCCGCCGGATCGAAGAGATGGGCGCGAAGGGGCTGGCCGTCCAGGCCGATGTCTCGAGCTACGGCGACGCACAGAAGATGGTGGAACAGGTCGCCGACCGCTTCGGTAGCTTCGATGTTCTCGTCTGCAACGCCGGCATCACGTGGGACGGCATGATCTGGAAGATGTCGGAGGAGCAGTTCGATCAGGTCATCACCGTGAACTTGAAGGGCTACTTCAACTACAACAAGGCTGCCGCGATCCACTTCAAAGACCACCGATACGGCAAGATCGTGAACATATCGTCGATCAACGGGATCCGAGGCAAGGCGGGGCAGGCGAACTACGCGGCCTCGAAAGGGGGCGAGATCGCGCTCTCGAAATCGCTGGCCAAGGAGCTTGGCCGCTTCAACGTCAATGTCAACGTGGTGGCGCCCGGAATGGTGCTGACTGAGATGATGGCGACCATTCCACCGGAGTTCAAGAACGCGGCGATGAGCGAGACCGTGGTCGGCCGCTTCGCCAGCCCCGACGACGTGGCGAATCTGACGGCCTTTCTGTGCTCCGATCTGTCGCGACATATCACCGGCGAGGTCATCAAGATCGACGGCGGCCAGTACATCTAAGGGCTGAGGGAGAGTCAAATGTCACGAGTTGGAGTCATCGGAGTCGGCCACGGCACCTTCGGCCGCCGTAGCGACGCCACGGTGCAGGAGCTGGCCTTCGAAGCGTTTCGCATGGCGATGGAAGATGCCGCGATCGAGCGCAGCGTGCTCGACGCAACGGTCATCGCCGCGGTGCCGGAGTACCACAAGCAGCGCTCGGTCGCGGGCGTCGTTCAGGAGTATCTCAACCTCAATCCGCTCCCGACCTGGCTGACCGAGGTCGCCTGCGCCTCGGGCAGCGCCGCCATGCGCACCGCCTGGATGGCGATCCAGAGCGGGTTGCACGATGTGGTGGCGGTCATCGGCTGCCAGAAGATGACCGAGATGGAGACGGCCGAGATCTTGGCGCTGATGGGGCGAGTCGGCGAAGTGCAGTGGGAATCGATCTTCGGCACGACCTTCCCCGGCTACTACGCCATGTTCGCGAACCGCCACATGCACGAGTTCGGCACCACGCACGACCAGATGCTGGCGGTGGCCGAGAAGAACCACTACTACGGCGCCCGCAACCCGAACGCCCTCTTCCGCAAGGAGATCACCCGCGAGAAGGCGATCGCATCCGACCCGGTGTCGTCACCCTTCTGCGTGTACGACTGCTGCGCCAACGCGGACGGAGCGGCTTGCCTGATCCTGGCGAAGGAAGAGGTGGCGCGGGAGCTCTCCAAGCAGCCGGTCTGGCTCGACGGCGTGGGCTGCGCCACGGCGAGCATGTCGGTGCTGCGCCGCCCGAATCTGGTCGGTCTGCCCTCGGCGCAAGAGGCCGCCAGACAGGCCTACGGCATGGCCGACGTCACCGCGGCCGACGTGAAGGTGGCCGAGGTGCACGACTGCTTCACAATCGCCGAGATCATGGCTTACGAAGACCTCGGCTTCTGCGAGAAGGGGCAGGGCGGTCCCTTCATCGACGATCGCCAGTCGTACATCGGCGGCAAGGTCGCGGTCAACGTAGATGGGGGCCTGAAGGCCAAGGGCCACCCGATCGGGGCCACGGGGGTCTCGATGGCCTACGAAATCGTGCGGCAGCTCCGCGGTGAATGCGGCGAGCGGCAAGTTCCCGGCGCCGACGTGGGGTTGACCCACAACGTCGGTGGCATCGGCCAATACACCTTCGTCCACGTCTTCAAGAGGGACTGAAACGATGTTCAGCTGGTTCGGCAAAGTCAATTTCGTCCAGTACACCAAGGTGTCCGATTTCGCGGTCCACCTCAAAGACGGCCGACTCATGGGCTCGGTCTGCGGCCGTTGCGGCTTCCAGACCTTTCCTCCACGCGCCGACTGCCCAGAGTGCATGAGCGACGATTTCGAGTTTACGGAGTACAGCGGCAAGGGCGAGGTCTACACCTACACGAAGACCGACGCCGCCCCGACCGGCTTCGACGACATCGCGCCGTACACCGTGGTGGTGGTCGAGCTCGAAGAGGGAGGGCGCCTGGTCGGCTGGTTGGGCGACACACTCGATGCCGATGAGCTCACGATCGGCGACGCGGTGCAGGTCGTTCCCCGCATCTGGGAAGAGGGCGAAGAGATCAAGGTCTACTTCACGGTCGACCGATCGGGTACTACCTGGCACAAGGCCCCCGCGGCGCATCTGGGTGGATGACCTGAGGGATGGAGGGCAACTACTCTTTCAAATGGGTGCCTGATCAACCTCGGATCGGAGACGAACGTGGACCCGGAAAGAGAAGCTGCCCGACGCATCAAGGGTCGCATCGTGGCCCGCCTGGTGAGCGAGAACCTGGCGGACTCGCGGGCGATCCGGCCACGGCGTTCTTTTCGGGCCCCTTTCCGGGCTCTGCGCGACTCCCACCCTCGCCCTCGGACTCCCCGAATCGCCGCGGCGATCGTGGCAGCGGCGGTGCTCTTCGTCGGTGGGCGCGGAGCGCTCAGGTTCGGCTCCGAATCGGCACGCGACGACGGGTCCGCGCGCGAATCGCGGTTTGTGACCGCGCCGGTCCATGCGTCTCCCACCGGCAATACATCATCCCAAAACCCCTCTTCCTCTTCCCCTTCCCCCCTGCTCGCCGCCAGCTCCTTCCTTGATGACGGCGACCGCCTGCCCCTCGCTGAGCTCTTCCACCTCGGCGTTCGGCGGATCGTGATCGATCCGGGCCACGGCGGGCGCGACCCCGGCACTGCCGGGCCGAGGACCGGCGTGCTCGAGAAGGACGTCACGCTCGATATATGCCTGAAGCTGGCGTCGATTCTCGAGGCCGATCCGCGCCTGAGCGTCACGCTCACCCGCGCGAGCGATGTCGGGCTGGGGCTGCGCGAGCGGGCCCGGATCGCCAACCTGAGCGGCGGCGATCTCTTCGTGAGCGTCCATATCAACTCTTTCGAGAATCCCGAGTTTCGTGGGATCGAGACCTTCTATCTCGGTTTCCCCACCGACGACCGGGCCGAGAAGGCGGCGGCGCGCGAGAATCTGGTCGGCGAAGAGCGGATCGGGGAGTTCGAAGAGCTGATCGCCAAGATGGGCGAGACCCTGAAAGAGGAGGAGAGCGCGCTCCTCGCCCGCGTCATCCAGAAGCGGCTGTACCGCGGTCTTCTCGATATTCGAGGGCGGCGAATCCGCGACTACGGCGTGCGCCGGGCACCCTTCCTCGTGCTGCTCGATACGCGCATGCCCGCCGTGCTCGCCGAGGTTTCGCTGATGAACGATCCGGACGAGGAGCAGCGATTGACGCATCAGTCGCACCGGCACGAGATCGCGCGCTTGCTTTCCGAGGGCATTCAGGACTATATCGAAGGGCTCTCTAAACGCGGCTTGGTGGCCGCGGAGTAGGGGTCGATCAAGACCGAAGAAACGAACAACTATTCCATTGCATGGGCCGCGAATCCGGCCGGAGAGAGGACAGAACGTGGCGACCAGAAAGCGCAAGGCCCTCGACGATCTCTATGTGGGCATCGACCTCGGCACGGCCCGCAGCGCCGTGACCACATCGAGCGGCGCCGCCGCCTGGGACCGCAGCCTTGTCGGCTGGCCCAAAGATGCCATCGCCCGCAAGCTGCTGAAGAAAGACGTGGTCTACGGAGCCGAATGCCTCGACCACCGACTCGCCCTCGACGTCTTCCGCCCGCTGCAGGACGGCGTCGTGCGCAAGAACACCGAGCGCGATGAAGAGGCGATCCGTGCCCTCGCGCAACACTTGATATCTCTCGTCGATGCCGAAGATGGGCAACGAGTTCAGGCGGTCATCGGCGCGCCGGCCGAGGCCAGCTCATACAACAAGAGCTTGCTGCGCGAGGCCTTCGGCGAGCTCGTCGATGCGTCGATGGTGGTGAGCGAACCCTTCACGGTCGCCTACGGTCTCGACATGCTGGTCGACGCGTTGGTCGTCGACATCGGCGCCGGCACGGTCGATCTGTGCATCATGCGCGGCACCGTCCCCACGCCCGAGGATCAGCGCACCATCGAGCAAGCCGGCGATTACATCGATCGGCAGCTTGCCGACCTTCTGCGCGAGCGTTTCCCGAACGCACAGTTCACCGACTCGATGGTCGTGAAGTGGAAGGAGGCACACGCCTTCGTCGGCGACGATCCCGGTCAGAAAGTGAAGGTCACGATTCCGGTCGACGGCAAGCCGACAACGCACGACATCACCGACGAGATGCGCACTGCCTGCGAGAGCATCCTCCCCCATTTGCTTGGCGAGATCCGCGAGCTGATAGCCGCCTTCGATCCCGAGTTCCAGGAGCAGGTGCGGGGGAACGTGTTGCTGGCGGGCGGCGGCAGCCAGATTCGCGGCATCGACCGCGCGATTGAGGCGATGCTGGGTGAGCTCGGCGGCGGCAAGGTCAAAGCGGTCGACGATGCGCTCTTCGCGGGGGCGAAAGGGGCCCTCGAGATCGCCAAGGACACGCCTGATGAGGATTGGGCCCGGTTGGCGAAGGGGGAGTAGGCGCGGAGAGGCTACCCCGCCTTCTCGTTGATCGCGCCCGGCACCAGCCCGAAACGCCGATCCCGCCGCTGAAACTCGCGGATCGCCGCATAGAGATGCGGGCGCCGGAAGTCGGGCCAGGGAACGTCGGCGAAGAGAAGCTCGGCGTAAGCGATCTGCCAGATCATGAAGTTGGAGATCCGCTGCTCGCCGCTGGTGCGGATCACCAGATCGGGCTCCGGCAGCTCCGAGCGGTAGAGCATTGAGCCGATCGCCGATTCGTCGATGCTCTCGGGCGCGATCTCGCCTCGGGCAACGCCGGCGGCCAGCCGCTGCACCGCATCGACCAGCTCCGCTCTGCCGGAATAGGAAAGGGCCAGATTGAGCACCATTCCGCGGCAGTGCGCGGTCATCGCCATGGCGCGATCGAGGGCCTTTCGCACGGTGCCGGGGAGGTGATCGAGCCGCCCCATCGCGACGAGACGGACGTCGTTGTCGATCATCTCTTCGACTTCGCGCACGAGATAGTTGCGCAGAAGCCGCATCAGTCCGGTCACCTCGCGAGGTGGGCGCCCCCAGTTCTCCGTAGAAAAAGCGTAGAGTGTCAACGCCTCGATGTGCAGCTCCGCGCATGCGGTCACGGTCTCTCGAACCGACTTCACACCCTCTCTGTGCCCCATCAGGCGCGGCAACGACCGGCGGCGAGCCCAGCGACCGTTCCCGTCCATGATCACGGCGATATGCCGCGGCAAGGGGAGATTAGCTTCTGGAAGTAACGACTCTGTCATCTGGGGTCCTCGAGAGAGGGATCGACTCGGTGCGAGGTGATCAGTGATCTCGAACGGAGTGGATCAAGGCTTCCATATGATCCAGATACCGTTCGAGGGCGCTTCGGCCCGCTTCGGTCAACACGTAGATGGTGTGGGGAACGCGCCCCTCGAATGTCTTGCGGCATTCGATGTAGCCCCCCTCCTCGAGCTTGCGAGCGTGAACGCTCAGATTGCCGTCGGTCGTCTTCAGCAGCGACTTGAGATCGTTGAAGGAGAGCGAGTCGCTGACGGCCAGGGCGCTGACGACCCCCAGCCGGACTCTGGCGTGAATCAGCCGATCGAGTGCCTCGGGCGGCTCCGGAATGGGAGCATGGCGTGCGGGTGCTCTCTCTCCGTAGGCCACTACATCACCCTCCGTACCGCCGGGCGATCACGAGCCCGAAAAAGACGTGGAACCCGCCGAATCCGAGCGCGAGCATCGAGTTGCCCCACTCGGTCGGGCTGAAGAGCGCGAGCGAGCCGAGGCAGAGAAAGCAGATCCCCATGATCGGAACGATCCGGATGGCGGAGTAGGCCCCGCCCGTCACCACGCCGGTGCCGTAAAGGAGCAACCACATGCCCGGAACCGGCTGGATATTTCGCGCGAGGAGCATCGCGGTCGTCAAGAGAGCGCCAGCTCCCATCGGCGTGAATAGGCTGAGCACGAAGCGTCGGAGCGAGCCTTGCCATAGCGACACACCGCTCGATCGCGCCTTGAACCAGAGAGTGACGCAAAAAGTGATGACCGCCAGCATGGCCGCCGCGAACCAGACCGCCAGCCATCGCTCGGCCGTGGGTTGAATCTGCGCCATCGCCGCCGCCGCCAGCGCGATCACCCCCATCGCTACCACACCCAGACCCGGCACCGCGGTAATCGGGGCGGCCGCCTCCATCGTCTCGCGAATGAAGCGCAAGTCGTGGACGGCGCGGGTGTGGAGCGGCTCCGGGATGTCGGGCCGGTCGGGAAGCTTGCGAGCGGTTCTCATGGGCGGGCACTCTAGTGAAGATCGGACTGCATGCGCAAGAACTTTACAACATAAAGTGCCGCGGGTCAGCCCTATACTGCGAGCTTTCCAAAGAACCGTCCTCTCCCCCAAGTTCGCTACCCGATGACCCTCCCTTACACCCTCGCCGCCCCCTACAAATGGGTAGAACGGATCATTGTCCTGCGCGAAAAGCAGGAGTACTCCTTCCACACCGTCCTCGCCTTCGCCGCCTTCGTCGGGATCATGCGGCTGATCCTCGAGTTCATGGTCTGCTCTCAAGGCCTCTTCGCAAGCGTCGCCGGCTACCTCTCCTACATCACCTTCTACCTGATGAACGCCTTCCTCTATGTCGCCGCGATTCGCGGCCTCATCGACGTGGACTGGCGCAAGAGCATGAACGTCGTGCTCATCGGCGTCTTCGTGGGGATCTTCCCCCCGCTCATCGACACCCTGCTCCTGGGCGCCCACAACTTCCGCTACGCCTACAATTTCAGCTGGCTCGAGGGCTGGGCCTGGCTGATCTACAACCCCGACGCCCACATCAGTCCGGGGGAAGCCGCCACCCTCTGGTTCACGATCCTCCTGCTCCCGCTCTATGTCTGGGTGAAGACCCGCTCCGCCGGCCGGGCCGCCGCCGCTCTCGTGGCCGGGTATGTCGTTGTCTTCTTCTACGTGACTGTAGTCGCCTCGGCCGCCGCGAGCTTCCTGCGGGCGGGCTTCGTGCCGATGTTGCGGGCGACCGAAGTGCCGATGATCGACAGCCTGGAGCGAGCCTGGCGCGCCACGTCCGATCCGAGCGAGATTCACGAGATCTCGCAACGCCTCGTGAAGCTCCGCTTCCGCTACGATGAGCTGGCGATCGCGCTCACCACCGGGGCGCAAGTCGCCGTCGCCGTACTCTGTTACTACCTCCTCAACCCCAGGCTCGCGCGCCACCTTCTGATGCGCGCCGGGCACTCCCTCCCCTTCGCCCTGCTCACGCTCCTCGGCGCCGCCGCCACCCGCCACTTCTCGCCCGAAATCGACACCGACACCTGGACCGGTCTCGTCCCCGCCGCCGTGATGGGCCTGTGCGTCTTTCACGCCTTCAACGTCGCCATAGTCCAGAACGACCATTTCGATCGCCACGAAGATCGCCGCGGTCCCCTCCCCTATCTCGACGTGCAAGACATGCACTTCTTCAACGGCAGCGTGTGGCTCCTGGCGGCAACTGTTTTCAGTGTGCGCCCGCGGGTCGGTGCGCTCTTGGTCGTCTTCCAGATCGTATCGATCCTCTACAATTACGATTTCTACCGGGGAAAACGTTTCTTCCCCGCCAACTACAAGATCGAAGCGATCTGGGGCTGGAGCGCCTTCATGATCGGTGTGTACACCGTTTTGCACCCACGCATGATGGCGCCCGATCCGGTGCTGATGATGAGCTTTCTGGTGTTCGGCGGCTGGTCGATCTTCAACTGTTTCAAAGACTACAAAGACATTCGCGAGGACTACCGCGCCGGAATCCAGACCGCTTACGTTCTGCTGAAGCGTCGCGGCCGCTCGCTGCGCTCCTTTCACCTGTGGATTAGGCGCCTCATGGCGGCGGGATTGTGTGTTCCGCTGATTGCGCTACATAATTGGGGAGTGCCGCTAATCACGGTTGCAGCGGTCGGTGTCGTTGGTGTCGGCGCGCTCTGGTACACGCTCGGGCGGGGGCCGACGAAGGCGACGGTGGAAGTAACGCTTGCAATCGTGAGTGGCT
>CAZFNT010000098.1:6043-10720 GCA_964520315.1 uncultured Gemmatimonadota bacterium | reverse complement strand
TGACGGAGATCTACTGCTCCTCGTCAGGGGGAGGCATCTACTTCCATAGTGGCGAAACCGAGGCTTCGGTGGTGAGCGGCTTCACCATCTCATGGGCCAACGCCTACGGCCCCGAACCCTGCCAGGCGGGTATCTGCTGCGAGGATGGCTCCGCTCCGACAATAACGAATTGCGTGATCGAGAACAGCCAATGCGCGGGGCTCGACTGCGCGAACTCCTCTCCGACCATCATCCGCTGCACGATGAGACTCAACGGATGGGAAATGTGCAGCGGTGGTCTCTTCCGCTCGAGGTCTTCGCCGACCGTGATGAATTGCACGATCGTCGATAACTACGACGGTGGAGTGAATTGTTATTGGTCCTCTGCTCCGACGTTGACCCACTGCACGATCACCGGAAACGGGATCGAACAGCACGGCGGCGGCGTCTATTGCCTGGAATCGTCGCCCGTGCTGACGAACTGCACGATCTCGGAGAACTCTGCCGCGTTGAAGGATGGTGGCTTTTACTGCGTTGACTCCTCCCCGACGGTGACGAACTGCACGATCTCGCGGAATGATGCCGCATGGACCGGCGGCGGGCTCTACTGCTCAGGCGCCTCGCCGCTGCTGACCAATTGCATCTTCTGGGACAACACCCCGAACGAGGTAGAGGGCGACAGCCCAACGCTCGGCTACTGCGATGTGGAGCGCGGCTACCCGGGCCTGGGCAACATCGACGCCGACCCACGATTCCGCTCCCGCCGCGGCTACGACTCCCTGCTCGCACCCAACTCCCCGTGCATCGACACCGGCGATCCCACGATCGAGGATGGCATCTCGGACTGGCATCCCCTGTGGCCGAGTTGGTACCCCAACGGCCCCCGTTCCGATATGGGAGCCTACGGGGGGGGGGCCGGAGAACGGTGGCTGGCTCCGCTAACTCGGAAATCCCACCAGATTCCTGCTACGACGCCGCATGCACGCACGGCTTCGGCACTTTCCACCGCTTTGACTTGTGCGACGCAGTACCCCTACGTCTCCGCGCCAAAAACCGCGTAAAGCACCGAATCCGCGCAGATCCGACTTGAATGCGACCAGCGCTCGGAGATCGAAGGGCAGTGACCCTACCGATTGGGGCGTGGTGGAAGGCACTGTGGTCGAGGCCAACGGCATTGGGAGTGTCGAGGGATGCTCGGGCGAAGACGTCCGGCTGGCGCAGCCCAACCCCCCGGCTCCGCACCACGATCCTGAATGAGCGGCCGAACGCCTGGTGAGGCAGCGGGCGCGGGTAGTCGATCGCAGCACGCAGCCTCATCTCAGAATCGCGAATAGCAAAGAAAGTAGTGTTGACAACTCTTTCAGGGGTGGTAGCCGCATTGCGTGAGCCGGCCTGAAGCTTCGCACGTGAAAGGTGCTGCACGGCTCCCCAATCGTCGCGGACGCAGCGCGCGACCTTTTGAGCTCAGACGACCGAGAAGTATCGCCAGGGGCGAAGACAGGAGACCGCGAGTCCTCGTGATAGACTGATCGAAGAGGACGAAAGGAGAGGCGACACCATGAGGACCCGGTCGAATGAAGATCTGCTGAGGGAGTTGCGAGAGCTGGTATCTCGCGTGCGAAACGTGACGCGCGAACTCCTGGTGCAGCTGGGGGAAGTGGACGCGAGGAAGCTCAATCTCGACGAAGCCTGCTCCTCGATGCCGCATCAGGTCTGAGGAAGCGACAGATCGAAGAGATCGTGTCCGACCGATTCCCGGCGGAATCGCCACCTCGCGTCCGCAGCTCAATCCGTCGACTGCGGCCATCGGCTTCGAAGGGATCGCGATCAGCTGCCGCTGTGGGAGGCATGTCGCCGGGGGTTAGCAATAGGGGGGCGAAAGCGGTCGCTGGGGAGAAGCGGCAACTGGCCCCGGGGCGAGTTGTCGACGCCACGCGGACCCGTGATCTCACCACAGCGGAACATGCCGAATCGAACGCCACTCGGGCCTCTACAGAAGGGAATGCCCGCGCCGGCGCTCGGCCTGGTGGCACTCAGAGCGCGGCCCGCAAGCCGGTACCGGCTCCGGCGAGCTCGGTATCGAACGAAAGTGCGAGCGCGCTCTACCGCCTCACGCTAACGGTAGACCGCGAATTCACCGAGAAGCTCGACGAGGCGCTCGCCCTGGTCAGCCACGCAGTCCCCGACGAAGATCTGGCCCGAGTTCTGGAGCTGGGCCTGGATGCGTTGCTCGAGCGGACCCGCCGGCGCAAATTCGCCGAACGCGCCGCCGACCCCGCGCCGAAGAAGCCTGGCTCCACGGATCGCTCCGCGCCAGTTCCCAAGGCGACCGATGGTGAAAACGAAAGGAGGCGATCGCGCCAAATCCCGGCGGAGATCCGCCGCCAGGTGTGGACAAGAGACGGGGAACGCTGCACTTTCGTGGACCCGCGCGGCCGCCGCTGCGAGGCCCGCTGGTTCCTGCAGCTCGATCACATCCGTCCCTTCGCGTCCGGCGGAGCCAACGATGCCTCGAACCTCCGTGTCCGATGCGGGTTGCATAGTCGGCATCGCAACCGTCGCGGATCGGTCCGCTCGACCGGGCGGCCATAGCTCGCGACCTCCCCCGGCGGCTGGCGTTGGATCGAGCCCGGCCGGCGCACCGCCCCTGCTTCTGGGCGCGTATCTAGGGAGATCCGGGCCAGCAGATTGTCGTGTCCACGTCGATGCCGCTGGCGATGTCGCACAGGTCCGGAACGAGGTTGCGGTTGCAGTCGCCTGCGGAGGGCAGGAAATCGAAGCCCGTGGGCCCCAGGAGCTGCGAATCGAACGCCTGTACGTAGGGGAACAAGAGATTGCCCGTGTCTCCCTCGTACAGGAAGATGCGCGGGTCGGTCAAGTGGAGCCACCCTTCGTCCATCGTCTCGCCGCTCAGGCTGGCGCTGACGTATAGGTTTTCGTCCGGTCCGACACGCAGACCCCAGGGACCCGCGAGCTTGCCCAGGTAGTCGCCGTTCTGATAGACGCCCTCGAACGCGCCGGTCTGCGCATCGAATGCGAGGAGCTCGTCGGTGAGCTCACTGGCCACGACCACACGCCCGTCCGGCGCCACGATGATCCCCCGCGGGCTGCTGAGACCGCCGTTGTTCAGCCGATCGACGAAGACGCGCACGAAGATCCCGGTCAGACCCTCGTACTCGAGCACCTGTCCGTCACTGCTGGTCACGAGTAGATTGCCGCCCGGTTCGAAGGCGAGCCCGTAGGGTCCGACCAGTCCACCCTCGCCCGAGCGGACGAGCTCCCCCTCGAATCGCCCGGATTCGGGGTCGAAACGAAGTACGCTATTCGAGCCGGTCGACGCGACGAGCAGGGCACCATCAGGGGTGAGCAGCATGGCACCCGGATCGTCGAGGCCTCCCGCGCCCGCGGAGACGAGATCTCGCACGAATGCTCCGGTGCGATCGAACTCCACGATGCGATCGTCGTTCCCGCTTCCGACCAGGATGCGCGCATCGGGGGTGACCAGAAGATCCCTAGGACCGTTCAGATATCCCGGCTCCGACTGGCGCATGAGAACGCCTGTCAGGGCATGGTACTCCTTGATCCGCTCGTCCCACGACGAGATCGCCCAAACGTTGTTCGCGCCCTTCAATTCGATCAAGTCGGACTCTCCGTCAGCATCGCAGTCCTGGCAGGAATCGAGCTCGGCGTCGCGATCGATATCGAGGTCCGCGTCCGCCTGGATTTCGGTGTAGTCCGAGACACCATTGGCGTTGCAGTCGCGCTCACATGCGTCGGGGATCCCATCGCCATACAGATCCTCACTGAAGCCGGTGAAGATGTCGAGCTCGTCCGGCACACCGTTGGCGTTGCAATCGGGCTCGCATTCGTCGGGCACTCCGTTCTCATTGATGTCATCGCTGATGCCGAAGGCAATATCGTCGCTGTCGAGTCTCGCGTTGTCGTTGCAATCTTCGCACTCGTCGGGGACTTCGTTGGCATTGAGGTCTTCGCTCGTGCCCTCGGCGATATCGAGTGCGTCATCCACGCGGTTCCGATTGCAGTCGAAGACATAGTTCTCGCTGCGGTCCAAACAGCCGAGCATGTCTGCTTGGCACAGCGTGTGGTAGCGCAGATCGGTCACGAACGATCCGCCGGAATGGGTCTGGCTGCAGTAGCTCATGAGCGTACCCCGCCGCGGTGGAGTGCCCGGAACGTTGCACTCGTCGATGCCGAGATCGTGTGTGTGAAAGGCGCCGAAATTATGCCCCAACTCGTGGGCCGCGATTCGCATGTCTTGATTGATGATGGTGAGAGTGCCGGGGTTCGCGGAGAACCCGAGGGCGTACGCGACCCAGGAGCGTGGTCCACAGAGCTGCCCCACCCCGCCGGCCGGAGCGTCCTTCCTTCCGGAGAGGAGTTGGGCGACATCGTAAAGGACCGTGGAGCCGAAGAGGGGCAGGTTGACCTCTTCACCGTACGGGTCATCGGGTGTGGTCCATACACGCACGAAGATCAGGTCGAGCCGCGTGCGCGTATCCCGAATTGTGATGTCGCTGACCTGAGCGTAGGTCTGCACCAGGTGGTCGATCGCGGCCTGTGCGGAATCGAAGAGGGAGAAGAACTCGTAATCGGCATCGACGGCCAGCTCCGCCTGTCGCTCGCCACGGATCGGATCGGAACGAGCAGGCCTGACGACGCGCGGGCCCGTGGACCCGT
>CAZFNT010000098.1:0-5998 GCA_964520315.1 uncultured Gemmatimonadota bacterium | reverse complement strand
CTGGCGAGCGCCGAGTCCGGGGCTCGACGAGATGGCGTAGCTCGCGGCGCCCGGACCGAGCTCGATGCGTCCGGTGGCGGATCTCTCGCCCACCGAGAGGAAGACCCGCGAGCCCGCATGCCCGATGACCCGCCCACGTAGGAAGCGGAAGCGAGAGGGATCTCGATCGATCGTCACTTCCCCCGCGGCGGTCCCGAGCACGAAGCGGGTCTCGGGTGAAACTACGCGGAGCGCCTCGAGCTCCAGGGCGACAGAGGTCGCGCCCGGAAGGGGGAAACGATCGACGTTGAAGCTCTCGCCCTTCGTGGCGGCGCGACGCAGGGCGCCGAAATCGGTCCGTACGACGATCGATCGATCGGTCGCCGAATCTTGCCGAAAGAGCTCGCCCCCTGCGATTGCGGGCGATGCGAGTTGCAGGACGATGAGGCCAGCGAGCCCCAGGAATTTTCGCATGGAATGGCCGTTTCGAAATCTTGCGATCTGGCTCCTGGGCGGGCGGAGCCGCCCAGGATCTGGGAATCGGAGCAAGCCGCAGTGAAGCGGCTCGATTCTTCGCCGCGGATCGCTACGGAATTCGCGCTCTCCCACGAATCTCATCGTAACCCGCTGGGTCGCTCCAATTCGCCGGCCGTGATCGCAACGTCCGGCGCCACTCTAGGAGCCCAAAGAGATGATCGACATCCTGGCCGATGAGCTGGCGGTGCATCGGGAGTCACCGAAGCCGCCGGCGCGGTGACGACTTGAGTGCGGATGCAAGTTGCGGCCCGGGAACTTCTCCCTGGGTCGTCGGTGTGGGCGGGTCTTTGGACGACAAGGGGGAGCCCCGCGCCGGCCGCTCCTGGACCCGAAAGCGACGCAATCCGCGCCGGGCTGCCGGCCCCGTGGGGGCCGGACCGCCGGCGCTTCTGAACACGTTCGCTGAAGCGGTTGCGAGCTTCCTGCGCTACTCGACTCCAGCCTCGCGCCAGGCGGGCCACTCATCGAGCGTGGCGCTGTCCTGGCGGCCGGCGAGCACTTCCGCCAAAACCGGCAACCACTTTTCGGCGGGGTGGTTCATCTTGGCGGCCTGAGCGATCACGCCGGCGAAATCCCAATCGTCGGTGGTGATGAAATGGGTCTCGATCAAGGCTCGGAGGTGTTCCAGTGCGGCTGGACGGCTCTTGGGTGGGCCACAGCAGTAGATGTACATCGTGCACTCGGCGTCGATAGCCTCAGGCGACCTGGCCTCCTCCCGGATTGCTAGCGCCCGATCGACTAGCTTCATACCCTCCGCCACCCGGCCGAGGGTAAGGTGAAGATGGGCGTAGTTCCCGAGGCTGTTTGCGCGATTCGGGTCCGCTTCGATCGCCCTCTTGAAGAGCGTCTCCGCGCCATCCAAGTCCCGGCGCTCTCGGCGCAGAAAGATGGCGTAGTTCCCGAGGTTGTTTGAGTTCTTCGGTTCCGCATCGATCGCCCTCTTGTAGAGCGCTTCCGCGCCATCCAAGTCCTGGCGCTCTCGGCGCAGAAAGATGGCGTAGTTCCCGAGATTGTTTGCGTGCTTCGGTTCCGCTTCGATCGCCCTCTTGTGAAGCGTTTCCCTCTCCTCCGTCGTCGTCACAGTAGGAGAAATGGCGAGTTGACCGATTCGTTCTGCCAACAACCGTCGTGTCGAGTCGCTGGCATCCAGAACCATGAAATCTAGCAGCGCCTTTGCCGCCGGACTCGAAGCGCGCAGAAACCCGGGATCCACCGATACCGCCATGTGCTCTGACCCAACGTGTCCGTCACTCAGCATGGCAGCCCGACGCGCCAGAGCAAGTGCTCTTTGATAGTCTTTGGTTTGAACCGCTTGCAGCGCTCGGCTATCTAGTGCGTACGGATCGTGCCCCAGCAGCGCAAGCAAACGCTGTTCAATCCGATTGTAAGCATCAAAAAGATACCCCTTCCGGCGCCGGAAAATATGTGGCTCTTCCGTAAGCGCGAGCTGCGGATGATACGGAATATGGAGATCCGTGTCGATCTTCTTGCCCCAGGCTTCCTTAAACTGTGCCTTCGCTTCCTCTTCCCTTTGGTCGATCAAGGCATCCTCGCCGTTCGGAATCGGGCTGAGAATCATCCCCAGGGGCCTCCGTTCATCGGGCGAGTTTCGGAGCGCGGAGAGGAAGCGACTCGTGCCTTCGACGTTCTGCCTGTTCAATCCGGAAACGACCATCAGGCAGTCCGCCAGATCGCGGGTACAGATGCCGGATTCGTCCGAGAAACCGGTGCGGCTGTCGACCAGCACGTAGTCGAATCGTCTGGCGCTTTGCACAACCTGCTTGAATGCCTTCACGAGCGCCAGGCCCGTGCCCTCTCGGTAGCGTGTGGGGAGATCGAGACGATCCAATCGCTTGGCGTAGTCGGAATCGAGCCTGCCGGCGGGCATGATGCGCAGCTTGCCGCCGGGGTTGGTGCGGAATCCACGAGGAAGCGTGAAGGGGGCCGAGTAATTGTCCATGATTCGAGTCGGCTTCAATCCGAAGAGATCGCCCTTCACGCTCCTATCGACCGCATCAAGGAGCAGATCGACGAAACCCGGTTGAGGCTGGGCGCTCTTCTTCTCCGCCCCCGCCGAGGCCGCCAGGAAGGAGAGTCCCGGCGCTTCGAGGTCCATGTCGATGACCAGCACTTGAAAACCGCGGGCCGCGATGATGCCGGCCACGTTGATGACCGCCATGCTGCGGCCGACTCCGCCCTTGAACGAATAGAATGTGACGAAGGGACACGGGCGCTCGGTGGGATCGCCTCTTGAGCCCTTGTCCGACATGGTTCGCTACGCGGCTTCCGCGAGCCGAGCAGATCTGGAAACGCCCAAATGATGCCTCTGCTTCGGAAAGTGGTCGTGGATGGCCCGTTCAAGATCGTCCGATGCGCGCGTACGAGGCGTGAGTCTTCCTCGAATCCGTTCGCGTGCCTCAGCCACCTGAGCCGCGAACTCCTCTCCACGAGAGCGGCGGGCCATCTGCAGCAGGCCGCGAGCGCGCGACCCCCGATCGTTCTGTTCATGCGTGAGCGCCAGCAGCGCCAGTACCTCCGGGTCGAGGCACTTGGACACCGAGTGCGCGATCTCCGCCTCTCGTTCCGCGTCTTTCCAAAGCCCCTCGCGAGCGAAATCCTCGGCCTTTTGAATCGCTTCGTCTCGCCACCCATCCCGCAGCTCGGACGCGCCGGGTGCGGCCTCATTGACCAAGCAGAGCCAAGAGTTACCAGGGGCCTCCAGTGGCTCGCGGGTCAGCACGGAGCCGCCTCTCAGCCCGCTCAAGGCCTGGTCGCGGCGGGGCAGATTGGGGCGAAGCACCCAGAGCGCAGTCGCGGACTCGAGAGGGATGGGCTCCGGCAGCTCGATGGCCTGCCCCGTTTCGACCAATGCATCCATCTCGTCGCTGGTGAGAGCGGGGCCCTCGATCCGTTGAGCGCTGGTGAAGGTGTGCGCCCAGAGGAGGCCGCCCTGGGCGCCTTCCACCAACAGCAGCGCCCGATTGAAGGGGGCTTTCGATTCTGGCGGTGTCTTCGCCGCCAAGACCCGCGCGTTTTGGATGGGGATCGATGTGCTCAAGGTGAATAACCAGAGAGGATTCGTTTCGTCACTTCGGATCCGATATTGCTCGGATCCACCGCGACTACGGACTTCGCGATCAGTTCATCCGGAATATCGGCAAGCAGATCATGTTCACCCAGCACGATCGACTCCAGGTGCTGGTCGTCCAGAGGGAGATCGTCATGAAGCTGCACCTCGATCGACCAGGCTCGCCGATCTCCGTTCTTGCTGGCGAGCCCATGATACACCGGAAAGTCGGGTTCGCTGTGCTGCGACCGGCGCACATAGTCCACCGGATCGTGGAAGTGGGCCGCGACGTAGTCTGCGGCGAAATCAGGTGCGTCGCCGCCGCAACCGAGATGCTCTGCCAAAAACCGGTCTTTGTCAGCATCGCCCCACGCCTTTTCCGGATCTCGCGGACACGCATGGCCCCGCAGCGAACCGGTGTCAAAGGGGGAGTAGCTCGCCGGTATGGTTCCAAGCGCTGTAGCCTCGGCTAGGAAGGCCACCGAGCCCTCCGGGTAGGCCGCACAACCTCAGGAAGAAGTAGGCCGCTCTGGGAACTCCGCCCGCCTTTTCATGTGGCGTGCGTGGTGGTTCGGACGAGAGGCAACCCTTCTTCAGCAGAGCCGCCAGGGCCGCACCGCCGGGCCGCACCGTTCTGTGGACCAGGGGAAAGCGGGGGGCGAGCCTCTTTGCTTGGGCGGTGCCATTCTTGGCGCACAGCCTCTGATCGGCACTTGCGGCGATCGCATCGCGCAGTCTCTTCTTCATCGCCCTCAAGCTATTCATGAAGCGGATGGTAGCTGGGCAGCGCGTGGCGCGCCAGATGCCCGCTGCCCACCCACGCGTTCAGAAGCCCCCGCGACCGAGCCGGTATCGGGCGAGCAGCCATGGAGCTCGCGTCGCTGCCCGGTCCCGGGATCGAAAAAGCACAGCGCCCCCGGTCTGAACTACCCTTTCGCTGCCCTCACTCTTTCGCGAAAACCGTCTGGAAATGCCGTGGCCTTCATCTTCGGGCCTTCGCGATTTCGTGTCACACAGCAGACCACGAGCTTTCCCGTCGCGATCGGTGTCTCGTGCTCGCCGTCGCGACGACTGAACTCGATCCGGTAGGTGACGACACGTTCTCGCAGCTCCTCGACCACCAGATGCAGGTCGAGCAGATCCTCGAAGCGTGCGGGGTTGTGGTAGTCACACTCGGCGTGGACCCGTGGCAGGCCCCAGCCGATCTCGAACGAATGCAGCGGCAGCTCGAAACCGATGGTGCGGTAGAAGTCGTGCTCGGCTTCCTCCATGTAACGGTTGAACCACGAGAAGTGGACGATTCCGGCCATGTCGGTCTCGTGAAACTCGATCCGGCGTTGGGTGTGGTGTTCCGATGTGGACATGATTCAAGGGTCGGCCCGCTGGAAGTGTTCCAGCATCAGAGGGTTGAGAAGATCGAACGATTGTGCGATGATGCCGTGATCGGCGTTGTCGAAACGGACCAGCTCGGAGCTCGGCATCAGAACCGTAACTGCCTACGCAGCACCGATGTCGCAATTGCGTACGGAAAAGTCCAGGAGGTCCTGGTGCGCAGCTGCGCCACTTCCCACCGATCCGGTCCCGCGTCATCAGAAAGTTTTGCAAGGCGAAATCGCTGTTGGCTAGGTAGACCTGCGCCGCGTACCAATCGAGCACCTCTTCGACTTCGAACATCGCTCGAAACCATTCCTCGAATTCGTTGTCCGGTACCGACTCGAGGCCCTGAGCAACCCCGCGATATCGCAGCGGTCCCAGTCGCTCGCGTTCGTGTTCTCGAAATCCTCGATGTAGCTGTCGAGGTCGTCGCGCGGATGCAGCCCTCGGTTCACCTTGTAGGAACGGCCCACCGGATCGAGCCCGATCCGCGCCAGATACACCTCGCCGGGCTCTTCGATCGTCGTGAACACGCCCACGTACTCACCGTTCAGCATGAGCCGCGTCGGCCGGGCACGGTAAGCGTCGTGCCCCGCCGCGACCATCAGCTCGTGCCCGGTGATCTCGCGGATGAGCGACCGGTCCCCGAAGTTTGCGGCCAGTGAAACCACATTCGATCCATCCACATCATCGATTCGTCCGGCTCCGGGATCGAGTCGGGATCGATCTGGATCAGGGTGTGTTGGAGGTCGAAGGGGAAGGCCTCGTACCGCAGCTCGACCTCCTCGCCGGCGCGCAGACGCCGGCGCAGGGTGAGGGTCTGGGTGTCGAGGTCGAGGACGTAGCCGACTCCGGGAGCCAGAAGGTCGCCACGCAGGGTCACAGACATGGTGGCCAGGTTCGCGTGTGCGCAGGGCAATCGGTATGGACCGCGTGTGCCGTCGCCGACGATCGTACCGTGGCATTCGCCCGCCCGCAGAACGAGGGAATCGGCGCGGGGAGCCTGGATCTGGGCCGTGGGCGGAGGCTCCGGTTCCTGCC
>CAZFNT010000097.1:4321-10721 GCA_964520315.1 uncultured Gemmatimonadota bacterium | reverse complement strand
GGCTTCGATGCAGTTGCCATCCAAGACCTTGATTCGATGTCCACGAAGCCATGGTGTGCGAGTGCCTTTCATCCCGACTATTGACTCGGCCATTTGCCTGGCCGTCTCGCGCACCAAACCGCGGGAGGTCGCGACATCTATGCCGCTCAGTGTGTCATAGGCCGACGTCACCGAGGTCTCAATGTCGTCTTTGTTGTCTTGATAGGCCGCGTGGATAGATGGCTGTACCCTGCAGACAACCAGATTCATCAGATGAAACACGCTCGAGAACATCAGGTCTCGCGTGTATTGTCTATCTGCAACGCGTTCATAGAGTTCGTTGAGCGCAGCAGGAGCGAACACTCGCTCCAAGACGCCACGGGCCATCACGGCGACTGGCGCCTTGTCGATGAATCTCTTAAATGCGTTGCCAAGCATGATCTGATACTTCCTGTTTCTGGTACGAATGAGCTGCGCGTAGCAGCTTGCGTGCCAGATATGGAAAAGTACAGAAAAAACTTCACTCGCTGTGCGATTTCTTGATTCTAAGGCGAAAACCGCTGCTTCTCAGCACCTTGAAAGGGCTGGTTTCGCGCACCCATGCTTCGAAATCCAGGTCATCGACCACTTCCGTCTCGTGCATCAGCCTGATCACATCACGGCGGTATTTGTCCTTCGCGTTCGTGTTTTCATACCGATAGATATAGTCGGCGAGTCGAAGCGCTGGAGCACACGTCTGCTGGGTCTTGTAGCTCCGGCCGTGGGGATCGAGACCGATCCTCTCCAGGTAGATCTCGTCGGGCTCCTCGATATACTGGAACACTCCTGCATACATATCGTTCAGCATCAAACGCCACGGAAATGAACGGTACGTTGGGTGGCCTATCGCGGCGAGGATCTCATAAGCCATTGTCTCTTTCAAGAGCGTTCTATCCAAGAAGTTCGACGACAGCAAGACCCTATCGGAACCATCGACGTCGAAACCTGTATCGATGCGGAACTTGTAGGATTTCTTGGGCAGAAGGAGTGTGTTTTGCCCTCGGAAATTCACCTCTCCGAGTCGGCGAATCCCATCAACCCACAGATCCGCCGGTTGTCGTAGCTTGTCGGGAAGCGCGGCTTCCATGGCGCGCAGATCTTCCGGAGCTATGTAGAGTTGGGCCAGCCGAAGGGGTGATGAACCGGGAAGCGGCAAGGGCTCGACGTTTCGAATTGTCGCGCGTGCTCCTCGCCGTCCCCCAGAGTCGATCGACTCAATCAGATAGGTCGATGAGGAATCGCCCGGCATGAGGGCGAAGGGGGCGTATCGGTTGCGCGACAATCCGAGATGCCTGCCGTCGTCGAGTAGTGTGGCTCGGTATCCGGCGAGATGCTCGCTCGTTGTACCGGCCCAGGTAACCAGGGCTCCACCGTAGGTAGGTCGAACCTCGAGGGCCGCGGGCTGCGGCAGGGAGTCGCTGGGAGCCAGGGGCGCGAGAGCGATTCCCGCGAGGTTGGAGCCTCCCGTCAGACTGATGATCTCCACCAGCGCCGTCGTATCGGCTACCGACACCACCCGGCGGATGTCGAGACTTCGGCTCTTGCCAACCTCCTTGTAGACATCCAGATTCGAAACGATCACGTCGCCGTCGAGGCGCACGTCGACCAAGCGGCTACCGGGTCCGTTCGACTCCGCATCGACCCAGCGCAGTGTGATTTCGTGCTGGCCGGGCGTCGTTTCGAACATGTAGCTGCAGTCGCCCGTCCGGCGCGTTCTGTAGATTCCTTGCTCCGTCCAGCCCCAGTCGTGGTGCAATCCGACACCTTCCCACGAGATGGAGTCGCCACCTACATATCCTCCCCCCGATCCTTCGGTGTACGGCTGGTCCGGCGCATAGAAGATGCCATCGCTTGCCGCGATTCCGGCATCGCTTCCGCAGTTGAAAGCGACGGTGCCTTCGGCCGTGAAGGCCAAGAGCGGAAGAGCAATCACCGAGCCTAGTCCGCGCCACGGCACGAAGTTGATCGCGGGGCGAATTCGATCTCGGGGTATGATCGTACGGAGAGTCTTCATGACAACCGATCCCCCCGACCAGAAACGCGCGATCCCTGATAAGCCCCTTCCGCTCAGCGATTTCATGAAGGCCGTAAAGCGAGCGCTCGGGCAGGGGGGCTGACTCTGGAAGAAGCGGTGGCGATGCTGCGTGGGGGACATGTCCCGTCCTCCTTACTTGGGAGCCCGTGGTGCACTGATTCAACGGGAGGCCAACGCACGGGCCATGCCCGTGCCTACCGCCTCCGCGCTCTCCCGGCCGCATGGTCCTTTAGGCCGAGAGCCTTCAACGCATTCGAAGGCCCAGGACACGGTCGCTCTGCTCTGAGATGTCCGGTACTAGGGCGGGTCGGCCAGCGAACAGCGTCGGGGAGGCTGACAGATTGTTCCAGAATGCGTCAGAGATCGCGACACTCCACGGCTGCCCGCCTCTCGACGGACGTTGTGATCGAGGGAGTGACGCAATCGGAGTGATGAGGAACGGCTCGTGGATATCACCCAGAGAGTCGGGAGAAGGCCGGGACTGAAGATCGGCTGAGTTCTTGCTGCACTCGATGTTCCGGCCCACACCAATCACGGAATAGAGGCAGCATGAGACGAAACACCGACTTATCCCGTAGACACACTCCTGCGTCGGGGACGATCGTGCTCACCGCGGGCGGCCCGGCTGCCGCTGCGACCTATAGGGCCGCTTCTACTGAATAGTGATAGCGTGACTGTACGATAGATCCGTCGACTTGACATACCCGACGGAATTGGTCGAGGCGCCGTCGATCGGCAAAACCGTCGGGTATGCATCCTCCCCGTTGTCGGCCCCGACAAAGACGAACACATGCGTGGCTGCGTGCGTACCCGGTTGAACAGTCCACTCGATATCGAAAGGTAACGACACCGCGGCGGTGTGAGCTGGAGCCGTGAGCGTGACCGTGGAGTTGGGAGTGTCGGTCGGCTCTCCCAGAATCACCTCGTCGCCCTGTTCGACGCTGACGGAGATCATCTCGCCCGCCGCGTGGTCGAATGTCTGCTGGTAGCCCCGTAGGAGCCTCGCTCCATATTGCCGGTCGGTTCCGTCCAGGCGAGGACCACGAAGCCCCCCGTTGTTTCATTGACGACCGTTACGGTCGCATCTTCGATGTCGCCCCGTTGACGGGGTTGAAGGGATTGGAGTAATCGACTGTTCCGTCGGTGAGGAAGATGGCGGGATTGGAGAACTCGCCATAAAGACCAAGCGCCTCCCGGGAGGACCCGCACGAAGTGGTCAGGGCGATGGGCGCAACTGCGAAAATGGGTGCAAAGACTCGAAGACGCATGTGAACTCCTCTGGATGAACAGCCTTGGGGCCGATGCTCCAGGCGAGGACCGGCTGAAGGATGAGCTCAGCCCTCGCGGTGTGAATGGGCGAAGGCATGAAGCGGCCGCACGGAAATCGACTCCGCCAGTGTGAGGGAGACAAACGGGATAGAGCACCGTCGAGCTCTGCAAAGAAGAGAGTGGCAGGAGCGCCCTTGCCTGCGCCCCTTTGCGGGCATCGAGGGCGGCGCGTTCGTGGAGGCGGAGCCCCGGAGCTTGCCTGGCCGTCGATGGCGGAAACCGGAGAATCAATGCTCGGTCCCCCCCTTCATCGGCTTTCATTGTCAATGCTGGTTGAGCCCAAGATCGGCCAGCCCCTATCATCCCCTTTCGTCGGCGGTCGCTTCTCTCTTGTCGTCCGCCTGGTAACCGCATCTTCCGGAGTCCCCATGCCGCAGCCAGCCCCCGGCACGACCGGTGCCCAATCGCAACCCTCCACCCGCTCGAAGGTGGCGGTTCTCTTCACGAACCCCGAGAGCGTGATCGAAGATATCGGCAAGGTCATGGAGATGGCCGGCTACAGTGAGGCGATCCCCGTCGGCCCGAATGTCAATTTGAAGATCAATATCTCTTGGCATCATTACTACCCGGCTTGCTCCACTACGCCGTGGCAGCTCGACGGAGTGATCAGCAAGCTGCTGGCGGACGGCTATCCGCGCGAGAGCGTTGTGGCCTGCCAGAACGGCACTGTTGTCGTCGATCCCTACGTGGGCGCCGAACGAAACAAGATCGATCCCGTGGTGGCCAAGCATGGTCTCGATTACTCATATCTGAATGAGCCGCAGGTGGAGTGGGTGCGCATCGAGCCGAAGGCCAAGCTGCATGTGCTGAACGATGTCTACCCCGACGGGGTTCATATTCCGAAAAAGTTCTTCGGTGAATCGATCATTCATCTGCCGACTGTGAAGACGCACGTCTTCACTACGATGACCGGTGCGATGAAGAACGCTTTCGGCGGACTTCTGAACAATCGGCGGCACTGGACGCACGCGGTGATCCACGAGACCTTGGTCGACCTTCTCGCGATCCAGAAAGAGATACACGCGGGCGTGTTCGCGGTCATGGACGGCACGATCGCGGGTGACGGCCCGGGGCCCCGCTGCATGAAGCCGCACGTTAAAAACGTGTTGCTGGCGTCGAAGGATCAGGTGGCGATCGATTCGATCAGCGCGAAGCTCATGGGCTTCGACCCGATGAGCCTGAAGTTCATTCGCATGGCCCACGAAGACGGGCTAGGCTGTGGTGACCCAGGCGAGATCGAGATCGTCGGTGAAGAGATCAAGAACGTGAACTGGCACTTCGAGGGGAAGAAAGACACATTTGCGTCGCGCGGGCAGAAGATGATCTATCATGGCGGACTGAAGCCCTTGGAGCACCTGTTGCTTCGCTCGCCCCTGGTGCCGTGGTCTTACATGGCCTCTCGTTTCTACCACGACGGCCTGTGGTTCCCGCTGATCGGGAAGCGACGCGTTGCGCAGATCATGAAGACCGACTGGGGCCGGCTCTTTCAATCGTACTGATGGGGAGTTCGCGACATGACCCGTGCCATCGTTCAGAGCATGCGTCCCAAACAGTGGACGAAGAACGGCGTTGTGTTCGCCGGGCTCATCTTCTCGCGAAGCCTTGATCAGCCGCAAATGGTGTTGCGCGCGGTGGCGGCGGTGGCGATCTTCTGTCTGCTCTCGGGCTCGGTCTATCTGATCAACGACATCAAGGATATCGACAAAGATCGTCGCCACCCCACCAAGAGCAAGCGCCCCCTGCCTTCGGGAGCACTCAGTGTCGCACAGGCATGGGGCGCGGCGATCGTGCTCGCCGGCGGATCGTTGGCAGCGGCTTTCGCGCTGAATCCCAAGTTTGCGGGGGTCGCCGCTGGGTACGTGGCTCTCGTCTCGGCGTACTCCTTCGGGCTGAAGAACGTGGTGGTAGTCGATGTCTTCGCCATTGCACTCGGTTTTGTCTTGAGAGCGGTTGCCGGCGTCGAAGCGCTGGCGCTCGATGGGAGCTCGATCGAGATCTCGCCATGGCTTTTGATCTGCACCTTCTTGCTCGCGACTTTTCTCGCTCTGGCGAAACGTCGCAACGAGATTTCGAGCTTCGAAAGGGAGGGGAAGACCGCGGCGGAGCATCGTGCCGTGCTCGATGAGTATACGTTGCCGCTCCTCGATCAGATGACCGCCGCTGTGAGTTCGGCGACGATCGTGGCCTATGCCCTCTACACCTTCGACGAGAGAACCGTGGAAGCGTTCGGGTCGGCGTGGCTGGCGGCAACGACACCCTTCGTGATGTACGGGATCTTCCGCTACATGTATCTGGTGCATCGCAGGCAGTTGGGCGGCAGCCCCGAAATGATCTTTCTGACCGACCGGGGGATTCTGAGCTGTGTGCTGCTCTGGGTTCTCTCGGCGGGAGCGATCATCTACCTCGTGTGAGAGTGGTGCTGTAGACTGAGTGCATGGACCAGATCGAATTCCAGCGGATCTCGAAAGAGGACGAATCGAAGCTGCGCGCGCAGTGCATTGAGGGCTTGAGCGCTGAGGAGCCGCGCACTGTTTTCGACGCGGTTCAGGCGACCAAGTGGTTTCGAGCCGACGACGAAGTGCTCGATGCTCTCGTCAGGCTTCTGGAATCGCCCTCGCAGGCGATGCGGGGCCTTGCGCTGGCGGGGCTCAGAAACCTGGAGCATCCGGGGGCGCTCGGGCCGCTGACGGGTTTTGTAGAAACCCATCGACTCGATCTCGACGAAGCCGCCGCCGCTGTGGCGGTGATCGGCCACGTCGGCAACGGCGCGATGGTGCTCTTTCTCGAGCGGGTGATCTGGGACGGAGCCAGCTTCGCGTTGGAGATCCGGGAGCGAGCCGTCGAGGCTCTGTTGGAGCTGGCGGCCCGGCCGATGGACGCTGCCCTTGCGCTGCTGGAAGCCGTTCACATGTCGGAAGAGCTCGAAATTGAGCTGGTCGACGCCGGGCGGGCGGCTCGGCGCGCCCTGAATGTGGGGGAATGGGAAGAGAAAGGGTTCGCGACGATCGACGCCAAGCT
>CAZFNT010000097.1:0-4311 GCA_964520315.1 uncultured Gemmatimonadota bacterium | reverse complement strand
CTCGAAAGGGAGAGCTGAGCGCTGATTCCGCCGGCCCCCGCGCGCCCGTCTACCGGAAGCCTGGCCGACCTCTTCGAAGCGCTGCGCAGCTCGCATTTCCCCGCGGGCTTGCCCGACGCGACCGTCGAATGGTCGACGCGAATGCGACGTTCCGCCGGGCTCTGCTACCCGGGGCGCCGTTTGATCCGTCTCTCCACCCACTACATTGAGCGACACCCGAGCGACCTGATTCCGATCCTCCTGCACGAGATGATCCACCTGGTCAACCCACTCCACGACCATCGATTCAAGAGCGAGGCGCGGCGGGTCGGGGCGCTCTTGCACGCGCGGCCGGCCGCCCCCGACGAGCGCGTGACCGCCTGGGCTTGGTTGGCGATCTGCCCGCGTTGCGCCTGGGCCACCCCCTATCGAACGCGGCATCGCCTGGTCTGCGCGCAGTGCCGGCGGCAGCCACGACTGGTCTTCCACCGGCTCCCGGGGCGGCCGGCAACCAAGCTCGAGCTCAAGCGGGCGATCGCGGAGCTTGGTGACCGGTTGCGTGGTGTGCCCGAGAGAAGGCGCGGGAGAATCGCACTCACCCGAGGGGAGCGGCGACTCCGAGCACTCTCCTTCTGACCAGAAAACGGGCCTCTCGGCGCTCCAAGACCAGATAGTCGGCGCGCAAGAAAAGCTGCCCCCCCCCCCTGCTTTCGATGATCACTCTCACGTCGACCTCGAAATCGTCGGGTCCGAGGCGACTCACCGAGCTGATGCGGAACGAGCGAATGGAGCTGGATCGGCCCAACTCATCGGGATTGATCCCCTCGCGAGCTTCGGGGGTCAAAAGCAGGTAGGCGCTATGCCCTTTGCCTTCGCTCAGGCTGGCGAGGAACGACCGGACGGAGCGATACACCCTCACTTCGTCCGCGAGGGCGATGCTCCAACGAAGGCGTGCGATCTCGAGCACCTGATCCTCGACGGGGGCGCCCGCCAGAAAACGGACGATATGGATCGGAGAAAGCTCCGCCAGAAGCTCGATTGCCCGCGTGCGCAACCCGCCCGGTCGTTCGGGATCGACCGCGACTGCCCACAGCTCTATCGCGGCACTTACGAGAGCCTGCTCTCGAACGATCTCGATCGCTTCGGCCACCACGCTCCGAGACGTGTCGCTCAGTGCTCGCCTGATCAGATCATCGCGATCCCACTCCCTGGCCGCGCGTAGCACCGCCAAGCGCACGCCTGTGTCGGCGTCATGGAGCAAGGAGTCGGCGGCGCCTACGTTGTCCGCGGAGCGGCGCAAGAAGGTGAGGGCGGCCTCGCGGCGCGCTGGGTCGGAGTCGGACAACAGCGAGAGCGCCATCGGGCGCGGATCCTCTTCGCCCGACGTTTCGAGCTCCGCCAACGCCGCGGCGACCCGTTCCTCACGCGGAACTAGCTCGACGGACGCCGTGTCGGGCGGGGCGGTCTCGATCGAGTCAGGCCCGGCCGCCGCCCACGCCGTGCCGGCCGAAATAGCGAAGACGAATCCGGTGATCTGGATGCTCTTGATGAACTTCATGGGTCGATAGCGCGCCGCGCTCGCAGAAGGTCGATGACTAGATTCTCCTGCGGGAAATCGCCGCTTTCGTACTTCGAATAGATGATCTCACCGTCGGCGGCTACATCGAAGATCCCTCGATCTCCTTTGATGAGCTCCGCCTCGATGCCGATCTCACGGGCGATGGCGGCCCCCAAACTGGAGGCACGGGGCAGGTAGTTTCATTGGACGCAGTACTTGATCGACACATGCATGGCTCGGCCTTTCTCATCTTTTGGTTCAGGGCGATATTAGCGTGGATCTCGCTCTCGGTGTCCACCATGGCGAGCTCAACGGGGAAAAAGGCGTAGACCTCGGTACCTTACGGCCTGAATGAACGCACTGGGGAGCCCCTGTTCCGGGTCTGCGGAGCACACGAGGACGCCCGCAACCGTTGCGCGAGTATGCCCCCCCACGTCATCGGTGTGGATCTTCATCTTCTTGGAGTTCGTGACGGGGTCCGTCGCACCGGATGCCAGGAAGCGTTGGCACAGACTCTCGCGAAGAAGAGCAAAGGACGTCTGCGGCACGGCCTGCTCGTCGAATCGGATGAGCCGCGCCTGACTGCGCTGCTGGCCGAGGCGCATGAGAAGGCCGGTCGACATCTCGCGCTTCGAGCTTCCTCGCCGGCGGAAATATCCGCCTGGACTCTTGTGGACAAACAGGCTCCGGGGAATCTCGATCGTGAGCACCGATCGAGAAAGCCCGGTGGAGTCTGGGAGCTCCAGGCGAAACGCATGGAAAAGGACCGGAGGTTCGATGCTGTCGTTGCAGATCTCGTAGACGTAGCGCTCAATGGCATCGAGGCGTTCCAGGGGAGCAGATCGAACTCCCTGAGCATCATCCGCTCGTAGTCCTGATAGGCGCGCACCGCTTCCCGCCTCTCCTCGTACGTGAACCGACGACGTCCGGATCCACGGCGACGCCGCTCAGACGAAGGGCCGCCGCTACGGCGCTTCCGCTCTCCATTGGATCGTGTTGAATCGCTCATGAGTGCCTCCTCGCCAACCTCTCGGTCGGCTCGGTTTAGCGCCCATCCTTTCGGCGACTACGATTCTAGTTGCGGAATTCCAGGCCCGATTTGCGGCAGGTCTTGGGGGCGTATGACACATATCCACCTGGAGCGCAACTGGCCCATAAGCCGCGCGCCGAAGGACTGGGGCGCGCCGGGCTCGGTCGTCTTTCGAGCACGCAGGGCGGGAGCTTCGTTCGAAGCGGGGCCACTGCGCATGCCTGGCCATGAAAAACGGCTGCCCGCCGGTCAGTGTCGGTCCTCCCGAGAATATCACGGCCATGCCCAGGCCTCGGATGCTCTTCGCGGTCCGCGTCACGATGCTAGATTCCCTTCATGGCTTCTCACCTCTCTCCGCGGCAGCAACTCCGAGAGACCTTCGTGATCGGGGATGTTCACGGTTGCGCCGATGAGCTCGAAGAGCTGCTGGGGCGCGTCGAGTTCGATCCGGCCCTTCACCGCTGCATCCAGGTCGGGGATCTATTTACGAGGGGACCGAACCCCACCGGCGTGTGGGAGCTCGTTCGCGCCTATGGGATCGAGTGCCTGAGAGGGAATCACGAGACTCTTCTTCTCGATCTGCTGCCTCGTTTGGCGAAGGGAGAGGTCGGCAAGGACGCCGATGTGGAGCGCTTCGCGGCCGCGCTGGCGGCTGAGGGCGAGATGGAAACACTTGTCGAGACGCTCGCGACACTGCCCCTTTGGATTCGCTCCGCGCCGGGCGATCGCTCACACCCTTGGGTTGTCGTGCATGCCGGTGTCGATCCCCGCGCCGGCTTCTCGCCGGAGGCCGCGGTAGAGACTCTGACGCGTGTTCGTCTCTGGCCGCCCTCGGGGAACCCCAGCACCCATTGGCATGATTTCTATCGGGGGAACGAGCTCGTTGTCTTCGGGCACGACGCGATCGGCGGCCTGGTCGAAGGTCGTGACCGATCCGGCAGACCTCGAGTCATCGGGCTCGATACCGGCTGCGTCTACGGTGGCCGTTTGACCGGCTACTGGATCGAGAGAGACACTTTTGTGTCGGTTCCAGCACGCGCCACTTGGTGGCCTGTTCGCTGACGCAGAGAAACGCTCAGATTTCGGTCCCAGGCGGCACGACGGCGTTCTTGGGAATAACGACTACACCATCGCGAACCGCGTGGATCTCCGATTCGGAATCGGGCTTGTCGTCTCCACCGCGTATGACGCAACCGTTCCCGATGCGGGCGTTCTTGTCTATGATCGCCCTGTGGATCACGCAGTCGCGCCCGATCCCGTAAGAGACCTCTTTTGGTCGATGTTTCGGTGGGAAGAAATCCATGCCGAGCAGCACCGAGTCCGAAACCTCGGTGCCCGCCCTGACGATCGATCGAATGCCGACGACCGAGTTTCTGATGTTGGACTTGAGAACGCGGCACCCTTCCCCCAATAGTGTATTGTCGAGATTCGACGCGACTACTTTCGATGCCGGCAGGTACCTGCGGCTGGTGTAGACGGGCCGGCCCAAGTCATAGAAATCGAAGGGGGCGTCGGGCGAGGCCAGCGATACATTCGCACGATGGAATGCGCCGATCGTTCCGATATCTTCCCAGTAGCCATCGAAGGAATAGGCGGCGATCTCGAGCTCCGAGAGCACACCTTCGAAGATGTCTTTGCCGAAATCGAGCGTTGTCTCGTCGTGAAGGATCTTGACCAGCGCTTCGCGATCGAACACATAGATGCCCATCGACGCCAGACAATGCGCGTCGTCGCCCGGGATGGT
>CAZFNT010000096.1:4059-10732 GCA_964520315.1 uncultured Gemmatimonadota bacterium | reverse complement strand
CCATCCGAGAAGGTGGGCGCACGGTCGGAGCCGGCGTCATCACCAAGATCCACGAGTAAGGAGACACGACCCGTGGCTTCGGCACGTACCAAGGTGATTCTGGCGTGTAGCGAGTGCAAGCGGCGCAACTACACGACCACCAAGAACAAGAAGATCCACCCGGACCGCTTGCAGCACCGCCACTACTGCGGCTGGTGTCGCACCCACACACCTCACAAAGAAACGCGTTGATTCCGCTCCTGCGGAGCGACGCGACACAGGCCAGTAGCTCAATTTGGCAGAGCACCGGTCTCCAAAACCGGGGGCTGGGGGTTCGAGTCCCTCCTGGCCTGCCAGACTTCCGGACCACCCGGGCGCCAGAGTGATGCCCGGGGTCCGGTGAATGCGACGGGAATCGGCCGTGATCGAGAACCTGAAGAAGTACATAGAGGATGTCAGCGCGGAGATGCAAAGGGTGACTTGGCCGAAGCCGGAGGAGCTTCGGGGCCAGACGATCCTGGTCTTCATCGTGGCGTTCATGCTGACGGTCTTCATCGGCGGGGTCGATGTCGCCCTGTCCGCGATCATGAACACGCTGCACGAGATATTGGGTTCCTGAGCTCGATCCAGAGACAGCCCTCACGCCGCAACAAACGCCGAACCGACCCACCGCAACGGAGAGACCCGTGGAGCACGATCAGCTAGACACGATGCAAGAGCAGGAAGAGCCGACCGAAAGGCCCCTTGCCTGGTACGTCGTGCACACCTACTCCGGGCACGAGAACAAGGTGAAGACCCTGATCGAGAGCGAGGCCAGGCTCCAGAGTTTCGATCACGACTTCGGGCGTGTACTGATCCCTACCGAAGAGGTGGTGGAGCTCAAGCGCACGACCCACAGGAAGCTCTTTCCAAGCTACATCATGATCGAGATGCGCTTGACTCCGGAGACGCAACGCTTGGTGAAGAACACGCCGGGCGTGACCGACTTCGTCGGGCAGGGCATCAAGGCTCGACCGGTGCCTCAACACGAAGTCGATCGCATCCTCCACCGAATCGAGAGTGAGACCGAGCGTGCGCGTGTGTCGGTTCCATTCCGCAAGGGCGAGAGCGTCATAGTGATCGATGGCCCCTTCACGGAGTTCCAGGGCGTGATCGAAGAGGTGAACCACGAGCGCATGAAGGTGAAGGTGCTCGTTTCCATCTTTGGTCGCCCCACACCGGTAGAGCTCGACTACCGGCAGGTCAAGAGTATTGCCTGAGAGCCTCCTTCCCAATGACGGGAGGGGGCTCGGGCAGACAGCACCGGGAGGCCTAGCGGCCGCTTGCACCGGAAACGATAGGAGCCGATGATGGCCAAGAAAGTCGTCGGACAGATCAAGCTCCAGATACCATCCGGGGGGGCGACGCCCGCTCCGCCGGTTGGCCCCGCGCTGGGTCAGCACGGGGTGAACATCATGGAGTTCTGCAAGGCATTCAATGCGAAAACCCAGCAGCAGCAGGGGCTGATCATCCCCGCGGTGATCTCCGTGTATGCGGATCGATCCTTCTCTTTCATAACCAAGAGCCCTCCCGCCGCGGTACTGATCAAGCGTGCCGTCGGGCTCGCCAAGGCATCCCCCGAGCCGAATCGAACCAAGGTGGGGACCATCACGCGAGCCCAGTGCGAAGAGATCGCCAAGCTGAAATGGGAAGATCTCAACTCCAACGATATGGACGCGGCGGTGGAGATGATCCGTGGAACCGCGCGGAGCATGGGGATCTTGTCGGGGGGTGAGAGCTCATGAAGCGAGGAAAGAACTACCGCAATGCCCACGAGCGGATCGATGCCGGCAGCCGCTACGGTCTGCTGGAGGCGATCGGGCTAGTGAAGTCGCTGGCCTTCGCCAGTTTCGATGAGACGGTCGAGGTCTGCACCCACCTCGGTGTGAATCCAAGGCACGCGGATCAGCAGGTTCGCGGCACCGTCATACTGCCGCACGGTACAGGCAAGTCGGTGCGAGTGCTGGTGTTCGCCGTCGGCGACAAGGCGGCTGAGGCCGAGGCCGCGGGAGCCGACTTCGTTGGCGACGACGAGCTGGTCAAGAAGGTGCAAGATGGCTGGCTCGATTTCGATGCCGCGATCGCCACCCCCGACATGATGCCGAAGGTCGGCAGGCTGGGGCGGGTTCTCGGACCGCGCGGTTTGATGCCGAATCCGAAGGTCGGTACCGTTACGGCCGACGTCACCAAGGCGGTGAACGACTTCAAAGCGGGCAAGATCGAGTACCGCGTCGATCGGGGCTCCAACGTCAATGTGCCGGTCGGGAAGGTCTCTTTCGACGAGGAGCAGCTTCGTGAGAACTCGCTCGCGTTCTTGAGAGAGCTGGCGCGCGCCCGTCCTTCGTCGGTCAAGGGCACCTATTTACGTTCCGCGACCCTCGCCTCGACGATGGGGCCCGGCATCCACCTCGACACGCAAGACATCCTCAACCTCGCCAAGTGACCTTCGGGGTTTTCCCCGAGCGCCTGGCATCGGAGCACCGATGGCACGCCCAGACAAAGCAGCAGCGGTCGCTGAGCTCACTGAGAAGTTCAAAGCCCATGACAATGTGTACTTGGCGGATTTTACGGGTCTCAACGTCGCTGATACGACCGAGCTCCGTCGCCTCCTGCGCGCGGCCGACGTCGAGTACCGGGTGGTGAAGAACACCCTGGCTCGGCGCGCGGCCGACGAAGCCGGAGTCGATGAAGGGATCGCCGATCTCTTCGTCGGACCCACCGCAGTGGCCTTCGGCCGCAGCGACAGCGCCGCGCCGGCCCGTGTGCTGGCCGACTTTCGCAAGAAGCACGAGAAGGAGCTTCCGGCCATCAAGGGCGGAGTGCTGGCAGGGCACTTCGTCGGCCCGGACGATGTCCAGAGAATCGCCAAGCTTCCCGGCCGCGACCAGCTTCTCGGCCACCTCGCCGGGGCGCTTTCGGCGCCCATGACCGGGTTCGCCGGCGCGATGCAAGCGGTTCTCCGCTCGTTCGCGAATGTGTTGACCCAGGTGCAGGAGCAGAAAACAGATTAGTAACCGACACCGGTCGGTCCCGTCGGCGCATCGTCGCCGAAACCGGCCCAGAAGACCCTCACGGTCGATCGATAGGCGCGTGTGGGCAGGGCATCAAGGAGTGAATACGAAATGGCTACGCTGACAAATGACGAGATCCTCGACGCAGTCGCCGAAAAGACCGTGCTCGAGCTTTCCCAGTTGATCAAGGACTTCGAAGAGAAGTTCGGTGTGACCGCCGCGGTTCCGATGGCGGGTGTTCCAATGGCGGCGGCCGGCGCTGGCGATGGTGAAGGCGGCGCGGCGGAAGAGCAGACCGAGTTCAATGTCGTTCTGACCGCAGCGGGGCCGAAGAAGATCCAGTGCATCAAAGAGGTGCGCGCGATCACCGGTCTCGGTCTCAAAGAGGCCAAGGCGCTCGTGGACGATGCACCGAAGCCGGTCAAGGAGGCTGTGTCGAAGGACGAGGCCGACGAGATCAAATCGAAGCTCGAAGAGGTCGGGGCGACCGTCGAGATCAAGTGACGCTGCCCGGGCCGGCCAATGTGGGGCGACGCTGCCGCGGAAGTGCGGCAGGGGTCGCCCACCGCCCCGCTTCTCTCCTGCGTGTAGGGAGGCGGGGTCGACTGCTTTCGTTTGAGCGAGTGCACTAGCACCAATTCTCTCCCAGTGAGGGGGATGCCTTGGCGAACTACAAGATCGACCCGACCACCGGACGGCGTGACTACTCGAAGATCGAGCCGGTCATAGATATGCCGAATCTGCTCGAGATCCAGTTGACGAGCTACGGCGACTTCCTCCAGCGCGATCTGGCTCCGGAGGAGCGGAAGAACATCGGCTTGCAGGCCGTGTTCAACGATATCTTCCCGATCTCCGATGCGCACTCCAACTTCACGTTGGAGTTCCTCGGCTACTCCGCGGGTGAGCCGAAGTACTCCATCCGTGAGTGCCAAGACCGGGACATGACCTATGCCGTCCCCCTCAAGGCCGCGCTGAGGCTGATCGTTCGCGAGACGGTCGACGACCAGAAGCGGGTGAAAGACATCATCCAGCAAGAGGTCTATCTCGGCGAGCTGCCGCTGATCACCGAGAAGGGCACCTTCATCATCAACGGTGCCGAGCGAGTGATCGTCTGCCAGCTCCATCGCTCTCCCGGCGTTTACTTCGCCGACGAGATCCACGCCAACGGCAAGCGGCTCTTCTCCGGGCGGATCATTCCGAATCGGGGATCGTGGGTGGAGTTCAGCCTCGATGCCCGCGACGTGATGTACGTCCATATCGACCGCAAGCGCAAGATACCGGTGACCGTGCTCTTGCGCGCATTGGGCTACTCCACGGACGACGATGTCCTGCGCCTCTTCAGCGAGTTCGAAGACGTGAAGGTGGACGATGCGCCCGACGAAGAGCTCCACGGGCGGATCACGACCGACGCGGTGGTCGATACCAACACCGGCGAGATCCTGATCGAACAGGGCGAGACGATCACGCGCGACGCGATCAAGGCGATGCGCGAGGCCGGCGTCGAGCGCGTATCGATTCTCAATACCGACTCGCCCGGCGATCTCGAAGTCCTCAAGAATACTCTGGCCAAGGACCCCTGCGAGGACGAGTCGTCGGCCCTGGTCAAGATCTACAACATCTTGCGACCGGGAGATCAGGCGAGCGTCGAGACCGCGCGCGCGTTGTTGGAGCGACTCTTCTTCAACCCGAAGCGCTACGACCTGGGCGAGGTGGGGCGGCACCGCGTGAACAACCGCCTCGCGCTCGACATCCCCGAGGATCAGGCGGTTCTGTGCAACGAGGATCTGATCGCGATCGTTCGCTACCTGCTGCTGCTACGGTCGGGCGGTGGCGAGATCGACGATATCGATCATCTGGGCAATCGGCGGATCCGATCGGTCGGCGAGCTCCTGGCTCAGCAGCTCTCCACCGGGCTCTCCCGCATGGCGCGCACGATCCGCGAGCGGATGGCGCTGCAGGACTCCGATACGATCACGCCCTACGACCTGATCAACGCCCGAACGATCTCGTCGGTCGTTTCGACCTTCTTCGGCTCGAGCCAGCTCTCCCAGTTCATGGATCAGGTGAATCCGCTCGGCGAGCTCACGAACAAGCGCCGCCTGTCGGCACTGGGCCCTGGTGGTCTCACGCGCGATCGCGCCGGGATCGAGGTCCGCGATGTTCACCACACCCACTACGGCCGGATGTGCACGATCGAGACCCCGGAGGGGCCGAACATCGGCCTGATCACCTCTCTGTGCACCTACACGCGCGTCAACGCTTTTGGTTTCCTCGAGACTCCCTACCGAAAGGTGGTAGACGGGAGCGTTACGGACGAGATCGAGCACCTCTCCGCCGACAAGGAGGACCTGTACACGATCGCCCAGGCGAACGCGCCGCTCGAAAAGGACGGTCGCTTCAGCAATCCCCTGGTGCGCGCCCGTCGCCGCGGGGAGTACATCGTGGCTCCGGTCGACCAGATCGACTATATGGACGTCGCGCCGATCCAGATCGTCTCGATCGCCGCGGCTCTGATCCCCTTCCTGGAGCACGACGACGCGAATCGGGCGTTGATGGGCTCGAACATGCAGCGGCAGGCGGTTCCGCTGATGACCACCGAAGCGCCGCTAGTGGGCACCGGTATGGAGCGGAAGGCGGCGGTCGATTCGGGAAGCGTCGTGATCGCTAGGCGGGGAGGAACCGTCAGCTCTGCAGATGCCGACCGCATCGTCATCGACGTGAGCGATAAGGAGCCGATCCCCGAGGGCGAGATCTTCGACTGGAGTTCCCGCGACGAGTACGAGTTGAAGAAGTTCCGCAAATCGAATCAGGACACATGCATCAACGAGCGACCGAAGGTGACTCTCGGGCAGACGGTGGTGGCGGGCGAGATCATCGCCGACGGCCAGTCGATCGACGACGGCGAGCTGGCCTTGGGCAAGAACATCCTCGTAGCCTTCATGCCCTGGAACGGCCACAACTTCGAGGACGCGATCGTTGTGAGTGAGCGCGTGGTCAAAGACGATGTGTTCACTTCGATCCACATCGTCGAGATGGAGCTACAGGTTCGCGACACCAAGCGCGGGCAGGAAGAGATCACGCGCGAGATCCCGAATGTGGCCGACGACGCGGTGCGCAGCCTCGACGACGACGGCATCATCGTGATCGGGGCCGAGGTGCATCCCGGCGACATCCTCGTGGGCAAGGTGACCCCGAAGGGAGAGACCGAGCTGACTCCCGAGGAGCGCTTGCTGCGAGCCATCTTCGGTGAGAAGGCGGGCGATGTGCGCGACGCCTCGCTCAAAGCGCCGACCGGCATGACCGGCACGGTGGTCGATGTCAAAGTGTTCTCGCGCCGCGAGCGCGACGAGCGCATGAAGCGGGAGATCGGTAAGCGGGTCGCCGCGCTGAAGTCGCAGCACGATGAGCGGGTCGCGGCGACTAGTCGGATCCGCGATCAGCAGCTCACGGCCCTGCTGAGAGGCAAGACCGTTCAGGACATGCAGGATCCGCGGACAGGTCGCCGCATCGTGCCGCGAGGCAAGAAGCTCCTGGTCGAGACCTTGAAGGGGATCGATTTCGACACCTTGATCCTCGATGCGCCCCTGGTCACTTCCGACGCGGCCAACGCGCGCGCAGGATCGATCGGGCGCCTTTATCGAAGG
>CAZFNT010000096.1:0-4049 GCA_964520315.1 uncultured Gemmatimonadota bacterium | reverse complement strand
GAACCGCGGAGACGAGCTCCCTCCCGGAATCGTCAAACTCGTCAAGGTCTATGTGGCCCGCAAGAGAGCACTCTCAGTGGGCGACAAGATGGCTGGCCGTCACGGGAACAAGGGCGTCGTGTCGAAGATCGTTCCGGTCGAAGACATGCCTTATCTGGCCGACGGCTCGCCGGTGGACATCGTCCTCAACCCGCTCGGGGTTCCGTCCCGTATGAATCTGGGACAGATCCTCGAAACCCATCTCGGGTGGGCCGCCAGAGAGCTCGGAGTGAAGATCGCCTGTCCCGTTTTCGACGGTCCGAAAGAGAGCGATATCAAAGAGGCGCTCGAAGAGGCCGGACTGCCGCTCCACGGGCGCGCGACCCTCTACGACGGTCACACCGGAGAGTCCTTTGATGAAGAAGTGACCGTCGGTCAGATATACATGCTCAAGCTCTCGCACTTGGTCGACGACAAGATCCACGCCCGATCGATCGGACCCTACTCGCTCGTGACGCAGCAGCCCTTGGGCGGCAAGGCCCAGTTTGGCGGGCAGCGTTTCGGAGAGATGGAGGTTTGGGCTCTCGAAGCGTACGGCGCCGCGTACGCCTTGCAGGAGCTTCTGACTGTGAAGTCGGATGACGTGAGTGGGCGCTCGAAGATCTACGAGGCGATCGTGAAGGGTGAGAATCCTCCCGAGCCGGGAATCCCTGAATCGTTCAACGTGCTGGTCAAAGAGCTCCAGTCGTTGGGCTTGAACGTCCAACTTCTGTCCAAGAACGGCCGATCCTGATCACGGGATCGCCGAGTCGCACTCCCGACCGGTCCGACGCGGGCCGCCCATGGAGGGAATCGAATTGAACATCGGAATGGCCGAAAAGAACCGGACCCCATCGGAGATCAACGCTATCCGCATCCGGCTGGCGGCTCCCGAGGTCATCCTCTCCTGGAGCTACGGAGAGGTCACCAAGCCCGAGACGATCAACTACCGGACCTTCAAGCCGGAGCGAGACGGTCTTTTCTGCGAGAAGATCTTCGGCCCGACGAAGGACTGGGAGTGCTACTGCGGCAAGTACAAGCGGATCCGCTACCGCGGCGTGATCTGCGATAAGTGCGGCGTCGAGGTCACTCAGTCGAAGGTGCGCCGCGAGCGCCTCGGTCACATCAACCTCGCGGTGCCGGTCTCCCATATCTGGTACTTCAAGGCGTTGCCGAGCCGCATCGGGCAGCTTCTCGATACCTCGATCCGGAACTTGGAAAGGGTTCTCTACTACGAGTCGTACATCGTCATCGATCCGGGTGACACGCCTCTCGAGGATCGGGAGCTGCTCACCGAAGAGCGTTTCCTGGAGGCGATGGACGAGTACGGCGAGGGGTCGTTCCGCGCCGACATGGGGGCCGGCGCTGTCAAAGAGCTTCTCGCCCGCATAAATATCCCGGAGCTGAGCGAAGAGCTGAAGGTCAAGAGCCGCAACGAAACATCGGTCCAGAGGAAGAAGGAGACGCTCAAGCGGCTTCAGGTCGTCGAGGCGTTCAAGAACTCGGGCAATCGCCCCGAGTGGATGATCATGGACGTCGTTCCGGTGATTCCACCCGACCTGCGGCCTCTCGTCCCGCTCGAGGGGGGACGTTTCGCTACCAGCGACCTGAACGATCTCTACAGGCGCGTGATCAACCGGAACAACCGGTTGAAGAAGCTGATGGATATTCGAGCTCCCGAGGTGATTCTCCGAAACGAGAAGCGGATGCTCCAAGAGGCGGTCGATGCTCTCTTCGACAACGGACGTCGCTCGAGGGCGGTCCGCGGTGAGGGGAATCGACCGCTCAAGTCACTCTCCGATCTGCTCAAGGGGAAGCAGGGGCGTTTTCGGCAGAATCTGCTCGGAAAACGGGTCGATTACTCGGGTCGTTCGGTGATCGTCGTGGGCCCGGAGCTCAAGATCAGCGAGTGCGGGCTGCCGAAGAACATGGCGCTCGAGCTATTCAAGCCCTTCATCATCAAGAAGTTGGGCGATGAGGGCTCGGCTCAGACCGTCAAGACCGCGAAGCGCTTGGTGGAGCGAGAGAGGCCGGAAGTGTGGGGCATCCTGGAAGAGATCATCCAGGACCACCCGGTGCTGCTCAACCGTGCGCCGACTCTGCACAGACTTGGGATCCAGGCCTTCCAGCCGGTCCTCATCGAGGGCAAGGCGATCATGCTCCACCCCCTCGTCTGCACGGCGTTCAACGCCGACTTCGACGGGGACCAGATGGCGGTGCACGTGCCGCTCTCGTTCGAGGCGCAGCTCGAAGCGCGCGTGCTGATGATGGCGTCGAACAACATCCTATCGCCGGCGACCGGCAAGCCGATCGCGACCCCATCACAGGACATCGTGCTCGGCTGCTACTACCTCACCAAGGAGCGGCCGGGGGTCAAAGGCACGGGGATGCTCTTCTCGTCCCCCGAAGAGGTACTGCTCGCTTTCGACCTGAGGCAGATCGATGTTCACGCGGTGATCAAGGTGCATTTTCCCGACGGGGATGGTCTGGTCGAGACCACCGTCGGTAGGGTCGTATTCAACACCGTCGTGCCGGATGATTTCGGCTTCGTCAACGTGGTGCTGACCAAGAAGCGCCTCGAAACACTGGTCGGCGACATCCATCGCCAGTACGGAAACCACCGGACCTGTCGCTTCCTCGACGAGATGAAGACGATGGGCTTCCACTATGCGACCAGGGGTGGGATCACGGTCTCGGTCGACGACATGGTCATACCGAGCGAGAAGCACGAGCTGATCGCGAAGGCGGAGACGCGGGTCGAAGAGGTCCACAACGATCATATGAACGGCGTGATCACGAATCGAGAGCGCTACAACATCGTGATCGATCTGTGGACTCATACCTCCGCGAACGTGGCCGAGCTGATGTTCGATCGTTTGCAGGCGGATCGGGATGGCTTCAACCCGATCTTCATCATGCACGACTCACAGGCGCGGGGTTCCAAGGACCAGATCAAGCAGCTCGCGGGTATGCGCGGTTTGATGGCGAAACCGCAGAAGCGCCTCACCGGTGGAATCGGTGAGATCATCGAGACTCCGGTCACGGCGAACTTCCGCGAAGGCCTGAGTGTGCTCGAGTACTTCATCTCGACCCACGGTGCGCGGAAGGGGCTGGCCGACACGGCGCTCAAGACGGCAGATGCCGGCTATCTGACCCGTCGTCTCGTCGACGTGGGGCAGGACGTGATCATCACCGAGATTGACTGCGGCACGATTCTGGGACCGACCGTACGGTCGATCCAGGAGGGTGAGGACATCATCGAGTCGCTCGCTGATCGTGCGCTAGGCCGCGTGTGTCTGGACGATGTTACCGATCCGGAGAGCGGCGAGGTCGTGATCGAGGCTGGATCCCTGATCGGCGAAGAGGATGCGCGAACCATCGAGCGAGTCCAGCTCGATGAACTGAGAATCCGCTCAGTGCTGACCTGTGAGGCGGCTCGAGGGGCTTGCGCCCACTGCTACGGCCGGAATCTTGCGAGCGGGCAACTGATCGACATCGGCGAAGCCGTCGGTGTGATCGCCGCTCAGTCGATCGGTGAGCCGGGCACTCAGCTCACCCTGCGCACTTTCCACATCGGTGGAATCGCCGACCAGATCGTGATGGAGTCCTCCAAGGTCGCAAGGCGTACCGGAAAGGTGCGGCTCGAGGACGTCACGACGGTTACGACCGCCGACGGCCAGGATGTCTGCACGAATCGCAACGGCAAGCTCCTGATCGTGGACGACGTGGATCGGGTACTCTCGACTTTCGAGATCGGCTACGGCGCGACGATCCTGGTCGAGGATGGTCAAGAAGTGAAGGCCGCGCAGGAGCTGGTCAAATGGGATCCCTACTCGAGCCCGATCCTGACCGACGTGGGCGGCACGATCGTGTTCGACGGTATCGAAGCCGGCATCACTCTCGAGGAGCAAGAGGACGAGAGAGGGATGGTGCAGCGGGTCATCGTGGATGACAAGGAGAAGAAGCTCCACGCTCACATCGCGATCATCGGTGAGGACGACGATCAGTTGCGTCACTACACGATCCCATCG
>CAZFNT010000095.1:0-10747 GCA_964520315.1 uncultured Gemmatimonadota bacterium | reverse complement strand
CGTCTGAGCCGCCCGGTGAGCGCGGACTCGATCTATCGTGAGGTTGCCGAGCGCTTTTCCGGTACCCAGGCGGCGGCAGTCTCTTGCGCCGCGATCGGCCTACCGGTTCCTCCGGTCACGATTGCCGATCTCGAGCCGTTGGAGGCGAAGGCAGCGGAGCCAGTGTCGGCGGCGGAGATCGATTCGCGGGAACAGGAATTCACACCCTTGATATCCGGCGACGAAGACGACGCACTCAGGGCGCACGGGCGGAAACAAGAGGAGCCGGAGCCGAAATGAAACGATCCCTCGCGCTTCATTCCGCAATGATCGTCGACCGCACCGACGAGGGGGCCTTTCACTTCGTAACGCTGCATGCCCCCGGTATCGCCGCTCAGGCTCGGCCGGGTCAGTTCATTCAGGTATTGCCACCTCACGATCCCGGGGAGTTCTTCCTCCCGCGTCCAATGAGCATCATGCTGGCCGAAAGGAAGACAGGGCACGTTCACTTCGCTTTCAAAGAGGCCGGTCGGGGCACACGTCGTTTGGCGACGACACGACGTGGCGATACTTTGCGGGTCTTTGGTCCTCTCGGTCGCGGTTGGTCCACGCCTGCATCGAAACAGACGCTCTTGCTTATCGGCGGGGGTGTGGGTTTTCCACCGCTCTACTTCCAAGCTTGGAAACAAAGCTCTGAACGAGGAAACAACAACTCGCCAGTCTTCGTTGTTGGAGCGCGCTCGGCGGAGGAGCTCGACTACGCCGATCGAATTCGCGCATTGGGAGTGGACATCAGAATCGCCACCGACGATGGATCGCGAGAGTTCCACGGAAATGCTGTCGGTTTGATGGAAGAGATCGTCGCCGAGCGCGACGATGTCGATTGGAGGATTCAAGCCTGCGGCCCGATGCCTATGCTGGCTGGAGTCGCGCGCGTTGCCACGGGGCTCGGATTGGACGCGGAAGTGAGTCTCGAGACACCGATGGCCTGCGGAGTGGGAGCTTGTATGGGGTGCGCGTTACCGATCGAGCCGACCGGTACTTCAACCAGCAAGTTGACGATCCTGTGCGATCAGGGGCCGGTTTATGATGCTGCCGAACCCGATTGGGCGGCGCTCGAGCAACAGTCGCGCTCGGCGTCGGCCCCTTCTCGGCGAGTAGAGCGCGCGGTTGTCTCCACTATATTTGCCGGGATCGAGATGGCCAATCCAGTTGTTCTGGCTAGCGGCACTTTCGGCTACGGGGCGGAGTACGGGAGGATCATCGATCTCGATCGAGTCGGAGCGGTAATCACGAAATCGGTGTCGGAGAATCCACGCGCCGGGAATCCACCTCCGAGAATTCGTGAGTTGCCGACAGGAATGTTGAACGCCATCGGGTTGCAAAACGTCGGTGTGGATCGATTCATAGAAGAGAAGCTGCCGCTTTTCGATGGCCTCTCGACGCGCCTCATCGTCAACGTTGTAGGGCACGACGAGGCGGAGTACTTGCGGGTGTTGGATCGTCTTGCTGGGCGCTCTTCCATTGACGGGATCGAGCTGAATCTGTCCTGTCCCAATGTCAAGGGCGGCATGCGACTCGCCTCCGATCCGGCGACGATCGAGTATTTCGTGCGACGTGCCCGTGAGCGCTGCGACTTGCCGTTGATCGTCAAGTTGACGCCGAATGTCACCGATGTCGCGTCGGTTGCGCGGGCCGCTGAGGCCGGCGGTGCCGACGGCATTTCTCTTATCAATACACTCGTGGGGATGGCGATCGATCTCGACAATCGTCGCCCATGGGTTTCACGCGGCACGGCGGGGTACTCCGGCCCTGGAGTGAAGCCGGTCGCGTTGGCGATGACCTGGCTGGTGGCTCAGGCGGTCTCGATTCCGGTGCTGGGAGGAGGCGGGATCAGTACCGCCGAGGACGCCTGCGAGTTCCTGGTTGCCGGAGCATCGGCCGTATCGGTCGGCACGACCACTTTCGTCGATCCCGAGGCGTCGATCCGGATCGCGGAAGGGATCGGCGAATGGCTGAGCGAACAGGGCTGCCGGAGCGTGACTGAAGTCGTGGGGACTCTGCGCTCTTGGCCCGGAATGGGCGAAGTATGAACTTGTCGCGACGCGCATTCTTCGGTGTGTTGATAGCGGCACTTGCCGGCTGCGGGGGCTCTGTACGCTACGGCTCCACCGATCACACTCGCTTCGAGGGGGATCGGGTTTTCAAGCCGGGCGAAGAGATCATCGGTTGGCGTGAGCAGGGCCAGGCTAGCTATTACGGCGCGAAGTTCCACGGAAGAAGGACCGCCAACGGAGAGATCTACGATATGTACGGCATCTCCGCCGCACACCGCACGCTGCCCTTCGGTGCTCGCGTGCGCGTGACCCATCTGGTCTCCGGACTCACGATCGATGTGCGGATCAACGATCGAGGGCCCTTCATCGCGGGCCGGATCATCGATCTCTCTTATGGAGCGGCGCTGGCCTTTGGAATGGTGCGCGAGGGTGTGGTGCCTGTGGAGATCGAAGTTCTAGGCGGGAACTAGCAAGACATCTCGGGGTCGAGCGATCGGAGCTTCGCTCTTCGCGGCGGCAAGCAGATCGTCGTAGATGGCGGCACGGGTGTCGAAGCGGCGGGTGTCGAGGATCGCTTGGGCACCGGTCATTGTCTGTGCGTCGAGCACGATCGGGCCGGCCAAGTTCGCCGTGATATGGCGCGGGTCGCGGCTCAACACGGCGATCGCGAGTATGAGCACGTCATGTTCCGGGGCGTGTCCGATCAGCGAAAGGAGCTCCCGGGATACCGGGACCCTATAGTCGCGCCGAAAGAGGAGCGGATCGATCACGGCAAAAGCCAGCTCGGGGTGGTCGATGCTTTGCAGCCACCGGAAGGGTGCGATCCCCTCGTCGTCGATGATGAGGAAACGAGTCGAATCCTCGAATCCGAGCAGTCCGCCGGGGATGTGCACTACCTCCCCATTCTTCCATTCCAGCTCTCCGAATAGTCGCGTTTTGATGATCACCGGGTCGGCTCCGTGGGTAGAACTAGAGGAAGCTCACCAGGTTGAGCTGCAAGACCGAGGTGGTCGTGGCCAGGGCCGCCTCGTAGATCGACTGAGTGGAGGATAGCTCGACGATCGCCTCTGCGAAATCGACATCTTCGATTCCGGAGACCGCGAGCTCGAGCTCCATCGACATGCCGAGCATTCGACTGATGCTCAGCTCCAGCTCTTGGAGCCGGGAGCCCGCGCCGGCCCGGGCCGCGATGATGGAATCCACCGCTTCGGTGAGCCCATCGATCAGGCCGTTCGACGCGTCCTGGTCGCCGTCCGCCACTGCTCCTCTCAGTTCATGGAGCAGAGCGAAAACGTCCAACTCTCCTTCGGTTCCAACGATGCCGAGATCGGATGCGGTGCTCCCGTTGCTTAGATCGGAGATGTGCAGGATGGTCCCATGGCTCAGGGCGTGCACTTCGATGCCGGTACCCTGTTCGTTGATCTCCGCCTCGACTCCGACACCGGCCGCCTCGATCCGGTCGAGGATATCTCCAACGGTCTCGACTCCCCAGAGATCGACGTAGGCATTGGCCTCGCCGTTTACGATGTAGAACTCGCCGCGATCGAAGCCCTCTCCACCGTTCAGCAGCTCGACGTCGGTCTCTTCGGTGAGCCGTGGATCGAGATCTCTGCCTACCACGATGCCATCGGTTCGCCCGGCGATCTCCCAGATTCCGAGCTCCGCTGCGGTCGTGCCCTCGTCGACCTCTAGCACCATCAGTCCCAGCTCCGGATCTGGGGCGGCCGTGACGTCGGTGAGTGTGATTCCGCGACCGTCGGCGTTCAATGAGGCTTGCACGTCGACATCGTCGAGCGTGTTGATCGTCTGCACCAAGTCACCAATCGTCTCGACATTCGCTCCTACCAGATCGACGACGGCGCTTTTCCCCTCGCGATCGTGGATTTCGAAGCTCCCCATCGACACACCAGCCCCCTGGTGCAGGTCGTCGAGCCGTGTCGTCAAGCTGATCAAGGGATCTAGATCGGCGTCTCCTCGGCTGATCATCGCGCTTCGACCGGCCATGGCCGACTGGCCGTCGATATTGATCTGTGTGCGCATCCCCTCCGGACCGGTGGCCAGGAAGATCGGGTTGCTGTCTCCTTGCCAGAATACCTGGCCGTCGAACGCCTCGGCGAAGGGGGGCGTGTCTATGTCGTGGCCGCCGAAAATGTAGCGGTCGTTGTATTTGGAGTTCATCAACACCGTGATCTGCGAAGTGATGCTGTCGAGCTCTTCGAGCAGGGCGGCCGATTCGGTCTCGGTGTTAGAGCTGTTGGCGGCGTCGATCGCGATGTCGCGGGCGCGCACAAGGAGCATTTCGGTGTCGGCGAGGGCGGATGTGGCAAGAGAGAGGAGCGAGGTGCCGTACTCTGCGTTTTCCTGGTACTGCTCGAGTCCCTGGATCCGTTCCCTATAGTCGAGGGAGCGCGAGAGGCCGACCGGATCGTCCGAAAGAGCGCCGATTCGCCGGCCGCTGGCAACTCGCTCTTGCGCCTCGATCATTCGGCGCTGGCTGAGCTGGATCTGGCTCGCGACTTGGTGTTTGAGTGAGAGACTCGTGACCCGCATCAGCGGCTCCTCTAACTATTAGCCGACCATCGTCAATGTCGACTGGATCAGTTCATCGACGGTGCTGACCACGGTTGCGGATGCCTGGTAGGCGTTCTGCAGGCTGATCAGATCCACCATCTCTTCGTCGAGATTGACTCCCTTGACCTGCTCTCTCTGCATATCCGACTGGATGGAGAGGCTGATCGCCATACTTTCCGAGAACTGGGCTTCCTGGCTCGCCAGACCGATCGCGAGCACGAGATTGTTGTACTTGTCTCCGATCGTGGCGCCGTCGAGCACGGGACGATCGCGAAGCTCCGCCAGTTGGAGCGCAATTTCGTTGTCACCGGCCAGCCCCGATTCGGAAGTCGCGATGCGGCTGGGATCGGCGGCGATCGCATCGTTTACTGCGATGGTTCTTGCTGAATCACCAGTGAAGAAGTCGAGACCGGTGTGTTGGCCGTCGGCGGAGTAACCCTCGCGATGGATGTCGTTGACCGCGTCGATCAAGCCCACCGCCACTTCGTCGAGACCAGCTGAGATCTCGGGGATGATCTCGTCGCGCTCTTCGAGCATTGCGGCGAGCGTGCCGCTGCGGGGAGCGAGACCGGTTCCGTCACCGCCATAGACGACTCGGACCGAAAAGCTCTCCCCCTCGATCTCGGTCTCCAGCTCGAGTCGATGGGCCGATGCCCCTTCGACCATCGCCAGTCCGCCCGATCGAACGATGATGCCGTTCGAGCCTTCGGCGATGTCGACATCGATGAGCTGTGACAGTTGGTCGACGAGAGCGTCTCGCCGATCGAGCAGGTCGTTCGCGGAGATCTCTCCACCTTTCGATACGGCTACAATATCGGCATTGATCGAGGCGATCTGTCCCGTGAGAGTGTTGATGGTCCCGACCGTGTAAGAGATCTCACCGTCGAGGCGATCGCGTTCTTGACCGAGTTCGTTCTCGAGATTGTGAAGTGTCGTGGCCAGTTGTTTGGCTTTTCCGATCAGGCTGACTTTTGCTGTTGGGTCGGTCGGTGTGTTGGAAACTTCGTTCCATCCGTCCCAGAACTCGCTCATAACAGTGCCGAGACCGCTGCCGGAGACCTCGTCGAAGAGCGCCTCGAGCTGCCCCAGAGTAGCGGTCATGTGGCCGAATTGAGAGGCCGTGGACCGATCGTCGCGGTATCGCGCGTCGAGGAAAGCGTCGCGGCTGCGCAGGATCTCGGAGATCTCGATCCCCATTCCCACGGTTCCGGGACCGATATCTCGAAAACCGATGCTTTCGGTGATCGCTCGCTGGCGCGAGTAGGTAGGATCGTTCGCCCGCGAGATATTCGAGGAGACTATATCGATCCGCATCTGTGAGGCGTAGAGCCCGGTGGCACCGGATCGCAAGGTATTGAAGAGAGACATTTCAGATCACCATCACGCCATGCGGTCCATGAGGTTGCGCTCGCCACGATTCCTTTCGAGCTCACCTCCGGCCGCGTAGATCGGGTTTTCTTCTCGCTCCTCCTTGAGCATGCGGATCGATGCATCGGCGAACTGAAGTGCGCGCATCAGCAGCCGTGTGGTGACTCGGTGGGTTCGTTCCAGGGTTTGGGCCAGCAATCGCAGCTCGTCGCGCTGCTGCCTCAACCGGGCTCTGGCGGACGAGCGCGGCATGCTTTGCAGGAGTGCGGTGAGAGAGATCACATCGTCGTCGACACCTTCCGCCTCGGCCGCTTTGCGAAGGAGCGCCTGTTGTGCGCCTTGCATCTCGCGCAGGGTGCCCGTTAGTTGCTGCTTCCGCCACATGAGCTCTTCGACGCGCGTCACGTCCCCCCGGACCACGGCATCTTGCTCATCGCGGCTGACGCGGAGCAGATCGCGGTGCCCCTCGATCGTGCGATCGAGAATCTCTGCAAATTCTTCGGCGACCTGGGAAACGGACATGAACAACCCTCTATTTCAACATCGTCTCTTTCGGCTCGAAGTTGAGCCGATCGTCCGAACGCCATGTCAGCATTACGTTTTGGACGTACGCTTGCGTCTCTGGGTAGGGGGGAATGCCGCCGTGACGCTCCACTGCGCCCGGGCCTGCATTGTACGCCGCCAGCGCCAGCGGAACGTCATCGTCGAAGCGCACCAGCAGCGAAGCGAGATAGCGGGCGCCGGCATCGGCGTTCGAGCGCGGATCGCGCAAGTCACTGAGACCGAGCTCCGCCGCGGTCTCCGGCATGAGCTGCATCAGGCCGGCCGCGCCCTTTGCCGAGACTGCGGTCGAATCCCAATCGGATTCGCGCGTGACGACCGCCTCGGCGAGCCCCGGTGGCAATCGGTGGCGCTGGGCGGCGCGTGCGACGATCGACTCCAGATCGCGGCGGTCGGGGGCAGGTGCAACGTGGAGGGGCACCGAGGCCGGCGCTGAGCCAGGGTGATGAGGCAACGCGTGGCGCGCTGTTGCGACGAGCTCCGGATCTGGTGGTGAGCCGGTGAGCTGTCGATAGAGCTGCGCAGCGAGACCGTCGCGCCCATTTGCTGCGATGGCGCGGGCCAGCTCGCCGTCCGCGATGTCATGATAGAGAGAGAGCTGTTGGGTTCCCGCCGTCTCTTTCGAGCTCATCGACTCGGTGGCAGATCGCATCGAGCTCAGCATCTTCTGCACCAGGAGGGACTCGAACTCGACCGCCGCGGCATAGATCTCCCGATTCCGTACCCTCTCTCTGCCCTCGTCGGTCATGACGGAACCCACCCCGGACGCTCGATCGGCATGCAGGGGGATCGCCATCACATCACCACCAACTCAGCCCTCAGCGCACCGGCGCGGTGCAACGCCTGCAAAATGTGGATCAGATCGCGCGTCGAGGCGCCCAGATCGTTCAAGGCTTGCACTACGTCGCTGACCGTCACCGTTTCGGTCACCTCGACGACGGTGCGGTTCTCCTCCTGCACGTTGGCGTCGGTCTGATCTACTACGATCGTTTGACCGGCCGAGAAGGGGCCGGGTTGCGACACGAGAGTCTGGTTGCGAATCTCGATCGAGAGCGACCCATGGCTCACCGCCGAGGCCGCGAGCTGCACGTGCTGGCCAACCACCACCGTGCCCGTGCGTTCGTCGACCACGACACGGGCGGAGCGGTCGTCCTGGAATGTGAGTGTCTCGATTCGAGAGACCAGTTCGACCACAGCGCTGGCGTCGGCCGCGACCTCCGCGTCGAGCGCGATCTCGATGCGACCCGCGTCGCGGGGGTGAGCACGTGTCTCGCCGAGACTGGCGTTGATCGCCGAGGCGAGCGCCTGGGCCGAAGTGTAGTCCGGCTGATGCAAATCGATCGCGATCGAAGAAGGGGGAGCGCTTTGCGGCAGGGGAGTGCGGCTAACCGTCGCTCCGGCGACGACGCGCCCAACGGTGGCGACGTTCTTTTGCAAACTGCCTCTATTGCCGGTGTCGACGCTGTAGCCACCGACTATCACCTGGCCCTGTGAGGTGGCGACAACCTCTCCGTCGGGGCCGAGGAGCTGAGTGAGGACGAGCGTGCCGCCACGCAAGGAGCGCGCGTCGCCGAGCGCGGAAACCGTGACGTCGGCCCGATAGCCCGCGCGGGACCGCGCCGGAATCTCCGAGGTGACGATCACCGCGGCGACATTGCGAACCCTTACCCGGTCGGAATCGACATTGATCCCCAACTTCTCGAGCATATTGGTGAGAGACTGGGCCGTGAACTGTGTCGTGGAGCCGTCGCCGGTGCCCGAGAGACCGGCCACCAGGCCATAGCCCACGATCTGCACGAGGCCGGTCTCGTGAACAGACGCGACGTCTTTGATCCGAACCGCGGCAGAGGCCGGCTCGGCCGCGAGCAAACTCAGAGATGCGAGCAGCAGTAGGGTTCGAAACATCAGAATATCCATCCGAGGAAGCGAGAGATCAGGCCCTGTCTCGAGCTGGTGGCGAGGGCTCCCGTTCCGCGATACGAAATGCGGGCATCAGCGAGATAGGTGGAGAGCACGGAGTTATCCGCGGAGATGTCTTTCGGCCGCACGATCCCTTCGATCTCCATCACCTCTTCCGCCTGGTTGATGATGACGATTCTGCTGCCGTGCACGATGAGATTGCCGTTGCTGCTCACTTCGGTGACACGGGCGGTGATGTTAGCAGTCAACTTGCCCGAGCGGCTGGTCTCGCCGGAACCGTCGAATGTGTTGTCAGCGCTGCCGGACACACCGAAGAGCGGGATACTCGACAGAGGGCCGGTTCCAGGACCACCGGCCGTTTTGAACGATGCCGATTTGTTGCTGGCCGTGGTGGATGATTGATCAGCAGAGGCCGACTCGATCACCCGGATGGTGATGATATCGTCTATCTGAAACGCCCGTTGATCCGAGAACAGGGAGCCGTCGCCGGCGGCGGAGCCGGAGAGGAGCGCACACAATATGAGCGGAGAGTGAGAACGCATCTAGGGCTCCAATACCGCTTTGCCTGGGGCCTGCGCTCGCGCTCGGAGTGCGCGACGCATTAGAGGATCGTGCAACCGGAACGACTCGCCTGTTGCCGCGTCTTCGAGTGCGCGCCCGGCGAGGACGAGCCTGAGCCCCCCTCGCTCGAGCGTGGCTTCGACCCGGTCGCCAGCCAGGATCTGCGGGACCGGCTCCAGATCCGACGAACGTAAGGGGGTGCCGGAAGCGATGGCGCGTCGCGCGCGCATGCCGATCGGCGGCTCGAGCACGGCGCCCGGCGCTCTGGGTGCGCGACGCACTTCGATATCGTTCGAGCCTATCGACTCGCCTCTGCTGAGAGCGTGGACTGCGCAGTAGGTCGACGCGAAGGCGGTCATGCGGACTCCGACGGTCGCGACGCGCACTTCACGGCCGCCTTCGGGGCGCGAAAAGAGCGAGACCATATGAATACCGGAGTCGATCGGAGCCTGTGGACCGTGCAGGCGAAGCGGGGCCGAAAGCGCCTTGCGATCGGTGGGAATCGATGTGGCTTCGACTTCCCTATCGCGATGTCCGCTGGTGGCGGCGACTGAATCGACATAGGCGCATGCCAATGCCGCGATCTTGGAGCCTTCGATTGCCGTAGCCTCTGCACACACGCCGGAGACGACGAGAAAGCAGGCGATCAAGGTTCGCGAGATCATCGAACTATCTCAGGTTGTTGGCGAGCTGCAGCATCTCGTCCGATGTTTGTATGGCCTTGGATGAGATCTCGTAGGCACGCTGCGCCAGAATCATGTTGACCATTTCGTTCACGACCTCGACATTCGATGCCTCGACGAAACCTTGTCGCAGGGCGCCGACACCCTGGGTTCCAGGCGACGCCAGCAGAGGCTCGCCTGAAGCCGGAGTCCTCCGGAAGAGGTTTCTACCTTGTGCCGCGAGACCGTTCGAGTTGATAAAGCGAGCCAGAACGAGCTCGCCGAGATCAACCGGAAGGTCCTCCCCGTGAAGGAATGCCTGCACGACACCATCGGCGGAGATCGAAATACTGGTCGCGTCGTCGGGAACGGCGATATCAGGCTCGATTCTGAATCCGGAAGACGTGACTATCGAGCCGTCGGCCGAGAGCTTGAGACTCCCATCGCGGGTGTAGGCGATGTCTCCATCCGGCATACGAACCTGAAGGAAGCCGTCTCCTTCGATGACGACGTCGAGAGGATTCCCTGTTTCGACCAGATCGCCTTGACTGAACTGTCGATTCGATGCCACGACCGCGGTTCCATGCCCGATCTGAAGCTGCACGGGCACTTCGACGCCCCGATAGAGACTGGCCCCAGCCTCTTGCAACTTCTGATAGATCAGATCCTGGAACTCCATCGTGGTGCGCTTGAACGCCGTGGTATTGACGTTGGCGAGGTTGTTGGCGATCGTGTCGATCTGCCGTTGTTGGGCCGACATTCCGGTCGCGGCCGTGTGCATGGCGTTCAGCATCGGTTTTCCTCTCAAGCGGTGCGGCCGACCCGGTTGATCGCGGTGCCGACGGTTTCTCCTTGGATCTTCATCGCGCGTTGCGCGGCCTCGTATTCCCGAAAGAGCGCCATCATCTTCGTCATCTCTTCGATGCCGGTGGCGTTGGACGACTCAAGGAAACCCTGCCGTACCTCGTAGTCGGAAGCAGGGACGGGGAGTCCTTGGTCGAGGTGATAGCGACCCGCCTCGATCTTTCGGAGTAGATTGGTGTTCTCGACCGCCACGACTCGCACACG
>CAZFNT010000094.1:1930-10750 GCA_964520315.1 uncultured Gemmatimonadota bacterium | reverse complement strand
GCACCCGCTAGGGCGAGGCTACCGACGGATCTCTGGGGTAGGTGGCGGATTGTGGTATAGTAAGGGACTTGTGCAAGATACGCTGCCCTCCGGCCGAAGCAGCAGGGCTGATCCGGGAGACACGCCCATGAGGAACCCCGCGAAAGCCTTGGTCCCGTCTATCGTTTTTATGTCGATCGTCGTGGCGGATGCCGCCGCGACTCCAACCCTGGACGTGGAGCTCGAGTCGAAGCTCGCCGCGACCGAGCCCGCTGATTTGGTGCCGGTTCTCGTCGAGCTGGGGGCGCAGCTCGATACCCGACTCCTCGATGCCGAGCTGCGATCGGCCGGCCTGGGTTTCGATGATCGGCATCGCGAGCTGATGGTCGCGTTAAGGGAGCATGCCGAGCGCGAGCAGGCGCGCTACTTGCCGCTGCTTCGGCGCGAAGAGATGCTGGAAGAGATCTCTCGAATTGTGCCTCTTTGGCTCTCGAATGCAATCGAAATGAACGCGACTCCCGCTGGTGTAGCGCGTCTGATGGAGATCTTCGACGAAGCCGTGATCTACCACGACCAGGTCTTGCTCCATGAGCCGGTGGAAGAGATCTTCGGCGGTGCGAAGAGCGCCGCGGAGACACGAGAGTGGGGGTTGGAACAGATTCACGCGCCTCTCCTCTGGGGAATGGGGATCTTCGGTCAAGGAACGATCGTGGCCAACCTGGACACGGGCGTGGATGGCGATCACGTTGCGTTGATCGACAAATGGCGCGGCAATGAAGACGGCGTTGAGTGGGACCACGCTTGGCTGGCCGAAGACGGATCACAGTTCCCATTCGACCACGGCAGCCACGGCACGCATACGATGCGAACGATGGTGGGAAGTGTCGTTGGCGACACCGTCGGCGTGGCCCCTGCCGCGCAGTGGATCGCGGCGAGGGTCGGGCTCCAGGGGAATCCGGGCGTCTCCATCGGGTCGGCCCTTCAGTGGTGCGCCGATCCGGACGGCGATCCGGGAACCACCGACGACGTGCCTGATGCGGTCAACAATTCTTGGGGTGGCGGCTTCGGCTGCTCGGGCCAGTATTGGAACGATATCGACAATATGGAGCTCCTCGGTCCGGTGGCGGCATTCAGCGCCGGCAACGAAGGCCCCGACTCCGAGACGATCGGGGCGCCGAGCAACCGCGCGACCACCCATGTGCAGAACTTCTCCGTTGGGGCGACCAGCATATCCGAATTGGTAGCCGGGTTCTCGAGTCGGGGTCCCACCAAGTGCAACGTGGCCGATTCGTTGCTGTTCAAGCCGGATGTCGTGGCTCCGGGCGCGAGCGTGCGCTCTACGATTCCCAACAACGTGTACGGCACATTCTCCGGAACCTCGATGTCGTGCCCGCACGTGGGTGGAGCGATCGCTCTTCTGCGCCAGATCCTGCCCGCCTTGCCGCCGCAAGAGCTGAAGACTCTTCTCTACCGAACAGCACGGCATCCCACCGTTCCGGGATCAGAGGACAACAAGTACGGGCGTGGCATCATCGATGTCGAGGCCGCGGCGCAGTACCTTTTCGACGAATTCGATCTGGATGGACACATAGAAGGCACGGTGACCGACTTGGGCACCGGATTGCCCCTCCCCGGCGCAAGCGTGAGCGCGCTCGATGCGCTTCTCACCAGATCTCCCGAGGGCGACGGCTCCTACGAGTTTCACATACTGGCGGGCGAACATCGCGTTGCAGCATCGCTCTGGGGGTACTACACCGACACTACCGATCTCTCGGTGCCGGGTGGCGGCACTCTCACCCATGATATAGCTCTTCGTGAGCTGCCCGAGGGCACGATCTCGGGAACTCTCACCAACTCCACCGGTGGCGGCGTGGCTGCACTGCTCCGATTCTATGAAGAGAGCACCGACACTTTGGCAGCGTCAATCGAGACCGGTCCCGACGGCGCTTTTGCGCAGGAGCTGAAGATCGGTAGCTACGAAATAGTCGTGGAGCCCTCGCCCCCGGAGGCGTTCTATGCGCTGGAAGGTGTCGTCGTGGATTCGGCGGCGGTCGTGGATCTGACCACCACGGTTCCCGTCGCCGATGTGTTGCTTGTCGACGCCGACGGCGACAACGCCGATTACTCGGACTACTTTCTAAGTGCAGTCATCGCCGCGGGGCGCTCGTACAACTCTTGGGATCGGGCTGATCGAGGAATCGCCGATTTGGCCATTTCGGCCATGCCCGCGACGTCGAAGATCGTGTGGTTCTCAGGCGACGCCACGTCCGACATCATGAGCGAGGACGAGGAGGACGCGCTGATCGGGCTGCTGCAAGGTGGCGGCCGCTTCTTCCTGAGCGGGCAGAACATCATCGAATCGATCGATGGCGGGGCGCTGACGACGCACATCGGAATCGGGCATGAGGGCAACACGGTCGAGCATTACATTCAGACGATTGCCGGGACCTCTCTGGGCGATGCGATCGATGGCGATATCTTCACCACCGGTCCCGAGCCGCCCGTGAACCAGAACTCCCAAGATCTGCTATCGAGTGGCCTGAGCGCGGCGCTCTACGGTGGCGTAGATGGCGATCGGGCACTCGTGAGCTGGGGCGCCGGCGGTGCACTCGCCGTCATTGCAGGCTTTGGCCTCGAAGGCGTGCACGATGATTTCCCGGGATCGGCTAGCCGCGAGGTGGTCATGGCGGCGGTACTGGACTATCTCGATGGACTGGTGAGCGTAGAAGACGGGGGCACGCTGCCGGGGCCGGTGCGCCGGACCATGCTGAGCCAGAATCACCCCAATCCCTTCAATCCCTCGACACTCATACGCTTCGCGCTCGTGGAGACCGCGGACGTGCTGCTCGGGGTCTACGACGCTCGGGGCAACCGAATCGCCACCCTCGTGGACGGAACGAAAGAGGCCGGCCAGCACGCCATTCGATGGGACGGCCGGAATCTCAGTGGCCTTCCGGTGGCAAGCGGTGTTTACTTCTACCGACTAGAGACAGGCAACTGGAGTTCCACGCGCCGCATGGTCTTGGTGAAGTAGTCAGCCGCATCGGGTGCGCGATGCTCGCCGCGCACTCGAAAACCACGATACCTGGTGCGCGAGCTCTCTCGGGTGGCCTTGCTAAACGCCTTCAACGCGCAGGAACGAGCTCTCGGGGCCGAGCCATTCCGGATTCGCGTGGAGGAGCCGACCACCGGCGGGCCGTGGACGCCTCTGGCCTCTGTCCGCTGCACCGACTGTCCGCACAAGATCATGGTCGGTGGGCTCTTCTACTCGGGTCGCTACGACCAGCGCCTGCCCGATGAGCTGACCCGGATCAGTCGTTTTCCTCAGTTTTGTTGGTTTCGGCTCGAACCCCGCGAGCTTCCCGACGGCACGACGGCGATCCCCGCGCTCTACGCCGGCATGCCCCTGATGGCGATGGAGTTCGAGGACAGAGCCTGCGGTCTGGTGTTTCCGCCGATGGTGGGGGCCCCCGGCTTTCCCCTCGGGTTGAGGCTCGTCGGCGACCGGCGCAGGCTGGAGCTGGGCCTGGCTCCCAGTTGGCCGATGCTCGAAAAGGGCGAGGAGAACTACGACGCGTGGAACCTCGAACCGCTCGAGCGAGTCGGGGACCTGTCGCTTCCGGCCGGCCCGATCGAACTCGAAGTGCAGAGACTGGATGCGCCCTCTTTGGACGATCTCGTTCAGAAGTACCTGTTGGAGATCGCCGCGCCTCGAGACCGATCGATCGACTTCGCCCTACACTCACGCAGGGCACTCGAAGCGCTCTACCGGTGCTTCGACACCAAGACCGGCCTCTTCTTGGAGTGGCGACGGCGCGATGGGCGGGGCTTCAACTCCGGCTTTTACGGTCTGCCGACCTTCAACACTCTGATGGCGGATCTTCCCGCCTTCGCCCGCAAGGGTGGCTCCCAGACACGGCGGATGGATGCCGCGGCTATCAAGACCTTCATCCTGCCCGATGCGTCGGAGAGCGTCGGAGGAGGAAGAGTTTGGCACAACACCTTTCACCGCGCGTGGGGCGAAGAGGGTGTTCGGTTCTTCACACATCTGGGCACCGGATTGGCCGGCTATCCCGGCGGTCAGGCGACGATTCTGGGCGCCGCGGCGGAGCGCCTGACCGCCCAACGCGAGAGATCGCGCACCCTGGCGCCGCTGATCACCGCGGGCGCAACATGGCTTCGCTCGGTGCAGTACTCCGACGGATCATGGGGTAGGACCTATCGCGTGCTTGCCGAAGAGCTGACGGCGATGGAGCTCGAGTCGGGCTGGGGCACCGCATCGGTAGGAGCCACGGCCGAAGGAGCGCTTGCTCTGATGAGGGCCTCCACAGCCCTCTCGGGTCCGGCTGGAAGGGCGTCGCGCAGCGCGGCAGAACGCGCGCTTCAATGGATATCGGACGAGCTCTCGGGGAGCATCGAGATGGGAGGCTACTTGAGAGACAACCGTCTGGAAGAAAGCGATGGGATCTCAGCGGTGCCCGTCATCGAGGCGAACCTGGTCGGTCACGACATGGGATTGGACGGCGCCTCGCTCGACTTGGCCCTGCGTGCCGGCCTATACTTGGCGACCTGGCAGCGATGGTGGCACCGCGACTACCCTTCCGTCGATCCACTTCAGATCTCGTTCAAACCGAGAATCGCGCCCTGGGAAACGGTGCTTGCGGCCAGGGCTTATGCTCTGCTCTACGCTGCAACCGCCGACGATTTCTGGCGACGGATGGCTACCGAGGCTTTCGTGCCGATCGAGGTCGAGAGCGAGCTCGAAGGGTACTCCGAAGCGATCTACTACGACGAGAAGTGGCGCTTTCATCCACACCCGATGGGAACCACTTATGTCCCCGCCGCGGTGCTGCGTTTTCTTCGAACCTGGTCCGAAACGACACATGTTCCCATACCGGATACTCGTATCGCCGTGCGACCACATCGATCCGGCCGCACGGCTCGTTCCCTTGCACGTGGCGCCTTGAGGCGACTCTCGACCCTCTTCAGACAGCAACATAATCGTGAACACTGAACAAGCGCTTTTCGATCCGACCAAGTTCGCTCCTGGATTCCCAATCGACCGTTTTCAGCAAGAAGCGATCGAGGCAATCGATCGAGGGTGCTCGGTCCTGGTATCGGCTCCCACCGGCACCGGCAAGACGGTGATCGCGGACTTCGTGGTGGCCAAGAGCCTCGCCGAATCGAGACGGGTCATCTACACCGCGCCTATCAAGGCTCTTTCCAACCAGAAACTCCGAGACTACACGAAGGCGCATGATCCTAAAGAGATCGGACTGGTGACCGGCGATCTCGTCATCAACCGCAACGCGCCGATGTGCATCATGACGACCGAGATCCTCAGGAACATGCTCTTGCAGGATCGGGATAGCTTGGCCGATCTCTCGCATGTGATCTTCGACGAGATTCACTTTCTCGCCGACCCTGAAAGAGGCACTGTTTGGGAGGAGATTCTGATCTACTTGCCCAAGCATGTGCGAATCCTCGGTCTGTCCGCCACGATTCCCAACGACGAAGATTTCGCTGCTTGGCTCGGTTTCGTACGCGAGGAACGCATCGAAGTCGTACGCGAGACCAAGCGCGCCGTACCGCTGCGAATCCACCTTTTCAATCGACAAACCGGCATGGTGACGCGGCGAGGATTCGAGGCGCAAGCCAGACGTCATCGATCTTCCGCGGCGGCCAGAACGCACAGTGGGCGCGGTCGAGGCCGGCGGCGAAACGATCGAACGCGACATGATCAGATCGTTGCCGAGATCGCGCCTGACCTGCTTCCATGTCTCTACTTCGTCTTCTTTAGACGACTGACAGAGACATTCGCAAGGCAACTCGCTGGCGAAATCGATCAGTCGTTCCTGAGCCCCGAAGAACGAAAGCGCGCTGAGTCTATTCTCGAGGAGCGGTGCAGCGGGTGGCACGATGAGCTGCTCAGAGATCGAGACCTGTACTTGAACGGTGTCGCCTATCATCACGCAGGTCTCAACGTAATGTTGAAGGCGTTGGTAGAGGAGCTGTACGAGGAACGCCTGATAAAGGTTCTCTACTGCACATCGACTTTCGCATTGGGCATCAACATGCCGGTGAAGACCGTCGTATTCGACGGCATACAGAAGTTCAACGGCCAGAGGATGCAACCGCTCACGGTGCAGCAGTTCATGCAGAAGGCAGGGCGCGCCGGGCGCAGAGGAATGGACGAGGTAGGTCATGTTGTAGTCAGCCAGGAGTTCGGCGACTTCGAGCAGCACAAGAGCTCCTTCGATCGATACGAGCGCGGCAAGCACGAGTCAGTACACTCCACGTTCAATCTGTCGTTCAATTCCATCGTCAACCTGCTCGATGCCTACGAGATGATGGAGATTCAAGACATCGTCAACAAGTCGTACAGAAACTTCCATCATCGGAAGGTGCTGGACGGTATCAATGGGCAAATGGACGAAGCCAGAGACGGTATTGCCACGCTGAAGGGTGGTGCCACGAGCAGTCCGATCGATGAAGACGACGATCTCGACGATACGCGGCAGCTGAAAAGACGAGAGACGGCGATCTTTGGACGCATCCACGAACGAATCCACGGAAGAAGGGAGTGGCTGCAAGTATCGCCTAGATGGCAGGCTATCAACGAGGCGAAGGAAGCCCCGGAATCGTTGCTTCGATTGATCGCTGAGGAGCTGGCGGAAACACCGAAGCATCGCGCGGCACGGGTGCGCAAACTACGGCGCAACATCAAGAGCGATTGCGCGGAGCTGCGCACGGTTCGCGACGCACACCACCAACATATCCATGGCGGGCACCCCGCGGATTCGAGTGAAGGACGCACCGCCAAGCTCGAGAAGAGAGTGGCCACGTTAGAACGTAAGCGTCGTCGTGAAGAACGGCGCCTATACCAGGGGCTCTTCGAGAAGGTCCACTTCCTGCAAGAGATCGAATACCTCGGGCCCGGCAACGAGCTACTTGCGGGTGGAGAGATGTTGAAGAATATCCACATCGAAGAGGTGTTCGTCACGGAAATGGTTCTGGCCGACGTCTTCGACGGGCTCGACGATGCGGCTCTCTTCGGGCTCTTGGCATCGGTCTGTTCCGATTTTCCCCGAAGGGCCGCGTTGCGCACGAGGGCTCCGAATCAACTGATGAAACTGATTCGATGGGTGGGCAAGATCCGCCGATCGTACGTGGTGACGGAGGCGGAGCGGCTCAACGGCGTTCGAACCAGCTTCTCACCCGAGATCCTCTGCCTCGCTCGATTGTGGGCTGAAGGCAAGACGTTGATGGAGATCATGTTGCTGGTCGACAGCTCGTCGGATATCAGCGGGGATCTGGTCTCGGCCTTCAGGCGCGCGAAAGACTTGGCCAAGCAGCTCCGAGATGTCTATCACGCCGAGCCCGCGATGCTGACGCAGCTCAGCCGGATCCTTCGCCAGGTGAGCCGCGACGAGGTCGAAGTTCTAGATTGATCTGCCCCGTACGTGGGCGAGCAGCTCCTTGATATCGGGAATGCGGAAAGGCTTGGTGAGGAGCAGGTCTCCGTGTTCGGGAGCATCGACAGGTTCCTCGACCGACAGGCCGGTCGTGAAGACTACGAGAGTGTCGCGACTGCTCTTCTTGATGCTACCCGCAAGCTCTACGGCCGAACTCTTCGTCATCTCGAGATCTATGAACACCAGTTGATGCTCGGTCGGATCGAAGCGCTCGAGCACGGCAGTCCGCGAATCGACCTGATCGGTCTCGCAGCCGTGCAGCTGAAGCATTCTGGCCAAGACGCCTCTCACGTCGGAGTCGTCATCGACCAGCAACGCAATCAGGGGCTTCCTCTGCTCGGGGGGCTCCGCCGGCTCCACGCTTGTAGCGGCGGCAGCGGGGAGCGAGATCTTGAATGTGGAGCCTTCACCCGGTTTTGACTCTACCTCGAGTGTTCCTCCGTGCCCGCGGATGATGCCGGTCGATGTAGAGAGGCCAAGGCCGGTTCCCTTGTCGCCCTTTGTCGTGAAGAAGGGCTCGAAGATCTCGGCGATGCGCTCCTCTGAAATGCCGGTGCCTGAGTCGCGAACGTCGATGCAAACGGTCGAGCCGAGGGGGCGAGCGCCGAGCTCGAGGGTGCCGCCCTCGGGCATCGCGTCGAGAGCGTTCAGCACCAGATTGATAAGAGCTTGGCGGAGCTGAGAGGCGTTGCCCCGGACCAGGGGGATCGCCGGCTCGATCGTGGTGAAGACGTTGAAGGTCTTGCCGGCGACGTTGGAATCGGCGCTCCATCGCGATCTCGTCATAGCGACAACGTCGGCGATGAGATCGGGCACCGCGACCGACGATTGCTCCTCGTCGGGTCGCCGCTCCATGAACGAGCGGATCCTCTCGACGGCCTCGGCGCCATCCTTGGCGGCCTTTTCGATGACCGCGATGTCTGTCTTGATGTCGGGATCTCGGGTTGCGATATGGGCGATCTGCGCGCGGCCCAAAATCACGGCCAGAAGATTGTTGAAATCGTGCGCGACGCCGGCCGCGACCATGCCCAGATCGGTCAAGTCGTTGCGCCTGGCCAGCATTCTCTCGACGCGCCGGAGCTCGGTCACGTCGATCGCGAGGGCCACGACGCCTTGCGGCTCTCCCTTCGGCGATCGGAGCAGATTCGATTCCATCAAGAGACGCTTGGTGGACCCGTCGGGGCGGACCACAGCGTATTCACCTTTGACGTTCCCCTCGGCGATCGTGCGTGAGATGAAGCTCTCCGGACCCGCGTCGGTGCCGATCGGGCGCAATGAGCTCCAGAGTGTGCCGGAGCCGATCGCGGCGTCGGTGGAGATGCCGAAGAGCTCTTCGGATGCGGTGTTCCATGTGGAGACGGTTCCG
>CAZFNT010000094.1:0-1920 GCA_964520315.1 uncultured Gemmatimonadota bacterium | reverse complement strand
ACGGTTCCGTCGAGCTCAAAAGTGTTTACGGAGACAGATGTCTGTTGGACGACTTGCGTGTGGGCCTCTCGCGTTCGCTGAAGCTCCTCGGTTCGCTCGGCCACTAGCTCTTCGAGCCGGACGTTCAGATCGCTGATCTCCCGCTCGCGCTTGCGCAGCTCGTCGCTCATGCGCGCGCTCGCGATTACGGCCGCCGCCTGCTCGGTGAAGAGCTCGAGCACTTCTTCGTGCTCCGCGCTGAAACGCGAGGCGTGCTCGCGGTTGTCGACGTAGATCACACCACCGACGGCATCGTCGGCGCCCGCCGGAGAGTTGGCGCGAGCCCTCAGCGGAGCGACCATGACCGAGCGCAGATGGAGCTCGGCGACACTGGGCGCGTCTCCGTACTCCTGGTCCGCTTCGGCGTCGTCGACCCGGATCAGTCGTCCGGTGCTCAACGCTTTCTCGACGACCGTGTGACTGATCTGAGATTCCGCCCGCTCGATATCTTCGCGACGGAGACTGTGGGCAACATGGCATCTGAGGACGCCGTCGCTCCCCTTCAACATGAGGAAGCCGCGCTCCGCTTCGGTGAGCTCTATGACCTGATCCATTACATAGGTCAAGAGCGCGTCGAAATCGCGGGTGGAGACCATCTCTCGCAAGATCCCCAGGAGTCGATCTAGCACGCGCGCGCGGCGCCCCTCGCCCAGAAGGGCATCAACCTCTTCGAGATCCTCGAAGAACTGGGATTCCGATTTCTTCGTCATGGGCCCGTTGTGATTTCGTGGCGCAGGCTCGCCAAAGCCGTCTTGAGGTCTCGCTGCAGGGCGCGTCGCCTCGGCGCCGTCAGAAAAGCTCCTTGGCGCCAGGGGGGCAGAGCCCGCCAGTCTTCTTGCAGAGTCTCCATGGCCGAGTACAGGACCGCCGCCGCTTTGCCCGGCCGGCCCGAAGCGAGGAAGGCGCGAGCCAAGACCCGTCGGGCGTCACGCTCCTCTTCACGGAACCCTAGCTTTTTCGCCAGCGAAATGGTGCGCCTAATCCGGCGCTCGGCGCCGGCCACGTCGCCCTCCTCGAGGCTCAATCTGCTTCGCCAGCGCATGGTTATCACGCGGTTCATCGTGACTTCACCATCGTCGATCCGGACCAGTCGCTGGGTCACACTCTTCATGCCCCGATTGTCGCCGGCGATCTCGTGGATCTCCAGCACGCGGGCGAGAATCGCCGCCTCGAGCCGCTCGTCGATCTCGTCGGGTAGAGAGCGGATCAGAGCGGAAGCCCTTCGAGCAACCTCTTCGCCACCGAGCCTTCCGGACATCGCGTGAATCAGCAAAATTCCGATGCGCCCGTGAGAGGTCTTGCTCTCGTCGTCCCCGGCGGCCCGGAGCGCCGCTTCGAAGGCCTCTTCGGCCTCAGTCATCCGCATCGATCGCAGCTCGGCTTCGGCCCGCAGGCTGATGGCGGACCAGGGTTCCGAGCCGACGACGGCGCGGGCTCGATTCAGAAGCTCCAGCGCAATGAGATAGTCGCTCTGCTCGATGCGATGGACCGCGATATTGCGAAGCACGCCCGCGATCGGAATCGGATCGCCGCATGCTTCGTAGGCCTCGAGAGCGCGTTGGAGTAGCCCGATTGCGCGGGAGACCCCGCCTCGCCGTCGCTCCAGCAACCCCCAGTTGTTGAGAACCGATGCTTCGCCCTCTCTGTCGCCTACTCGCTGGAAGATACGATGCGCCCGCTTGAACGCTTCGACCGATCCAGTCTCATCGGCGAGCTCGGCACGGCACATGCCCAGCCGATTCCAGGCACTGGCTTGGAGCGCGAGGGGGATCTGGTCTCCCAGGTCGAGGGCTCGCTGTTGGTGATCGGCCGCCCCCTCCGCGTCGAGCTCGCCGAATGCCAGATCGCCACGTATTAGCCAGGTTCTGGCCAAGCCCTTCC
>CAZFNT010000093.1:10481-10764 GCA_964520315.1 uncultured Gemmatimonadota bacterium | reverse complement strand
GCCGCATATGCGCGATCGGCAGAGCGAGCCCGGGCGTCAGCGACAGGTCGGCCATCGCCCGCTGCACCGTGCGCCCGTCCATATAGATCAGAGTGTTGGTGTCGTGGGCAAGCGACGCGATCGCGCCCATCGAGCGGAGCATCGTCAAGCTGTCGTCGGAGCAAGCCTGGAAGTAGTCGGTCAGATCGTCGAAAGTGGAACGGGCCGCCTGCCGACCGTTCCCCCCGAGCAGAGGCGCCACCCGCTCATCCACATCGAGGGCATGGCGTTCGTGCTCGATCAT
>CAZFNT010000093.1:7226-10471 GCA_964520315.1 uncultured Gemmatimonadota bacterium | reverse complement strand
ACGAGAAAGGCGGGTCGATTCCCGTAGTAGGGATCTGCCTCGAACGCCGCCATCAGGCCCCGGCGGACCTCATCGAGGTCTTCATCCGGTCGTGGGTCGAGCGCCACGCCGGTGGCGGCAAAGGTCAGGATCAGCGCAATCATGGTTTTCATCGGCTCGTCTCGCGTGTGGGGACATCTCGGCGGGTTTCGTGGCCGAGACCCTACCGCGCACGAGTCGACCACGTCAGGGGGAAGAGCGGCTAGAGGGCGATGTCGTTTCAGATAGAGGAGATGGATGACTGCGCACTGCGGAGGTGGTCACCGTCATTCATCGCCAGGCAGACCCCATGGCTCCGCACCACTCGAAGCGGCGATCGAGCACGCTCGAAACGTCGACGGTCGCGACACCCGAGCGAGGGCCGCCGGCCGAACTTGCCCTCCGCCGCTGTTTGCACCGTGCGAATACGAAGAGAGGGCGAACGCGCCCCAGTGGAGCTCTAGCGATGCGACGAAACCCGTTGACACAGTGCCATATGGCCGGACCGTACAGGCCCCTCGCATAGCTCACGCCGCTGACGCGGCACGGCTGCCCTCCCATGCTCTCGGCCTCGTCGCGCTCCAGAGCGCCCCGGCCCGAGCCGCCGGCATTCTCGTGCAGCCCGAAATCCGCATCGCAACAGCTTTGGCCCCATGGGCCTTGGCCACGACCATCGATATCCCCTCGGACCAGCCCACGATCCAGGCCGGACTCGACGCCGCCGCCGAACACGATACAGTGCTCGTAGCTCCCGGCACCTACACCGGCGTCGGCAACCGAGATCTCGACTTCGGCGGCATCGATCGAGTGCTGCTCTCCGAAGCCGGACCCGAAGCCACGGTGATCGATTGCGAGAGCGAAGGGCGGGGGTTCTACTTCCACGGCGGAGAGAGCGCGGCGTCGGTCGTGCGTGGCTTCACTATTACACACGGATGGGCGGCCTACACGGAATCGGGTGGCGGAATTCGCTGCACTCACTATTCTTCGCCCGGCTTTGTCAACTGCGTGATTTTGGATAACCTGGCCGACTGGGAGGGGGGCGGTCTCTACTGTATCCTCTCTTCGCCCACGCTTTCGGATTGCACGATCTCCGGCAATCGGGCGAAGACACAATCGGGCGGAGGGATCTACGGCAAGGCATCTTCGCTGACACTGACGAACTGCACGATCTCGGAGAACTCGGCAGAAGAGGAAGGTGGCGGGATCTACGCTTTTCAGGGTTCGCTATCACTGACCAACTGTACGCTCTTAGGAAGCTCCGCGAACGAAGGGGGGGGAGTCTACTGCGAGCAAAACTCCCCGACTGTGACCGATTGCTCGATCTCGGAGAACGCGGCCCAAACAGGAGGCGGCATCTATTCGATTGATGGTTCTGCGACCTTCACGGCGTGCGCGATACTTGGCAACTCGGCCGCGATCGGCGAAGAGGGCGGCGGGGGGATCTACAGCATGAGATCCACTGTCGTGTTGACAGACTGCGCCATATCTAGCAACTCTACCCAAGGATATGGAGGGGGGCTTCTCTCTACGGATTCTTCTCTCATCCTGACAGGATGCACAATTGCAGGCAACTTCGGCGCACACGGCGGCGGTGGGCTCCGCTGCGGTAATGGCTCAGCGGTATTGGAGAAGTGCACGATCTCGGGCAACTCCGTCAGAGCAATCGGTGGGGGAATCTACTGCTATGATGCCATAATAATGCTGACCAATTGCACCATCTCGGACAACTCCTCGAGCTCCTACGACGGAGGCGGCCTTTCTTGTAGTTGGTCCAAGATGACACTGAGAAGCTGCACGATCTCGGACAACACGGCAGGGAGATGGGGTGGAGGGCTCAAGGTCCAGTACAACTTGGGTTTGCCGGTGAAGCTCACCAATTGCCTGATCATCGGCAATTCAGCCGACTCCGGCGGCGGACTCGCGTGCTCGGATAGCTCCACGATAGATCTGATCAACTGCACCATCGCAGACAACTCGGCACACCACGATGGCGGCGGGATCGATGGCTGGGACTGCTTTTGCTACCTGAGAAGCAGCATCTTGTGGGGCAACTCTCCGAGTCAGGCCCGCTTCGGGGGCGGTCTTGGCTGGATCGGTGCTTCCTACTCCGACATCCAGGACGGCTGGCCCGGCGAAGGCAACATCGACGCCGACCCTCTCTTCCTCGACCCCGCGAACGGCGACTACCACCTGCGGGCAGGCTCCCCCTGCATCGACACCGCCACCGCTGCCGGCGCCCCCGACACCGACTTCGAAGGCGACCCCAGGCCTTGGGGCGCAGGCTACGACATCGGTGCGGACGAGTACACCGGTGTCGGCGTTGAGCGCTCCGATCCACCACACTTCTCCGCCACCACCATGCTCGCCCCCGCCTACCCCAACCCCTTCAACCCTTACACCACGATCCCCTTCGAGCTGGCCGAGCCGGGCAGAGTCCGTCTGGCGATCTACGACATCCGCGGGGCGCTCGTGCAGGTGTTGGTGAACGGATTACGCCGGGCGGGCGCGCACGCCGTGCGCTGGAAGGGCACCAACTCGGCCGGGATCGCGTCTCCGACCGGCGTCTACCTCGTTCGACTCGATGCGGGCGGGCTCTCGACGACCCGAAAAGTGGTGCTCGTCAAGTAGGGCGACGGCAGAAGGCGCCTACTACCCCGTCTCCTTCGGACGCGTCACCGGAAACAGCATCCGCCGTGCAATATCGCGCGGCATCTCTTTGTCTTCGAGATAGCCGAGCCTCGCCGGCGCGCGATCGAGGGGCCAGTACACCGTTCCGAAGAGCCAGTCCCAGAGCGAGAGCACGATGCCGTAGTTCTTCGCGGCCCCACCCTCGTCCGATGCGTCGTGGTGCCAGATGTGCATGCGCGGGCTGTTGAAGAGAAATCGCAAGGGGCCGATGCCGAGCTTCTCGGCCAGCTCGGCTGAGCGGTAGCCGACCACGGGGCCAGGATCGTTCGAGACCCGCGCGGCGACGGGGTATGCGTGGCTGCCCATCACGGAACTCGATCGCAGTGCGTCCTCCCAAAAAATTCCTTCTTTGACTACCCCTCCCCCGACGTGCTACCTAGAGAGGTTGGAGGAGGTGCTCGTTCGCGCGTCCAACGGTCGGCTCTGGCCGTGGATGGGCGCGGAGCGACGCCTTTTTGGTCGGCCGCCCGGAGAGTCTCTCTGTTGATCCTGCTCGCACCCGCGATTCTCTACCTCTTGGCGACTATCGCGTACGCTCT
>CAZFNT010000093.1:4664-7216 GCA_964520315.1 uncultured Gemmatimonadota bacterium | reverse complement strand
GGCCGAGCCGCCACGCTGGCCCTGGCTTTGGGGGGGGCGCTGCACATGGTGGCGATGGTCTCGGGTGGGCGGATGTTGCTGCGCTGCCCGGTGACGAACGAAGCCGGTTTTTTGTCGCTCTTTGCGCTTTGCGTGGTCTTGGTTTACGTGTCGCTAGAGTGGCTCTTTCGAAACCGGGCGATGGGGCTCTTCATGGCCCCCTTGGCGGCGGTTTTCTACGTCACGGCGGTGCTGCTGGAGCCGGCGGGGGGGGGCGACCCGAGCTCGCTGGAGCTGCTGGCTAGCGGGTGGTTCAGCGCACATGTGTTGACGACCCTGATCGCCTACGCGGCCTTCACATTCAGCGCGGCGACCGCGGCGATGCTCATTCTGCTCCAGCGAACGCTGGCGAAGGCGGAGATGGGCCTGGTCTTCTCGCGCTTTCCCGATCTCGGCACGCTCGACCGGATGACTTTGCGCGGTATCGTCATCGGTTTTCCGGCGCTGACTTTGGGGCTGCTCTCGGGCGCTCTCTGGGCGGCCGGGACCGATCGCGTCGGTTGGGTCACCGATCCGAAAACGGTGGTCGCGGCGCTGGCATGGGTGACCTATGCCGTCTATTTCGTCAGCCGGCCCTACATGGGCTGGCAGGGGCAACGCTCGGCCTGGGCGGCGCTCGTGGGTTTCCTGATCGTGTTGGTTACCCACATCGGCGCCGGTCCGCTGCTGAGTGACTTCCACAGCTTTCGGTAGAAACGATGCGCTTGCACCTCTTCGGAGTAAACCATCGCACCACGCCGGTCGAGATCCGCGAACGATTCGCGTTCGACCCCGAGGTGATTCTGAGGGCCGGTGAGGAGCTCGCCCGTTTCGGGGCGGATGAACGCGTCATTCTCTCGACCTGCAACCGGGCCGAGGTCTATGCGATGCTGCCGGGCGAGGACGAAGAGGGGGAGCGGCTGCTGGGGGAGTTTTTCGCGGATTTCCACGGCGTCGACCGCGAAATTGTGTTGCGTCATTCCTACCATGCGATGGGCGACGCCGTGACGCGGCATCTGCTGCGTGTCGCGTCGAGCCTCGACTCGATGGTGCTGGGCGAATCGGAGGTTCTGCGTCAGGTGCGCGAGGCCCACGATATCGCGAGAGATCGGGGGTGGACCGGGGCGAGTTTCAATCGTCTTTTTGCCTGCGCGGTCGAGACCGGAAAGAGGGTTCGCACCGAGACCGCCATCGGGCAATCGACTACCTCGGTTGCGTCCGCGGCGGTCGATCTGGCCCGCAAGCTTTTCGGGTCGCTGGAGCGTCGCACTGTGCTGGTGGTCGGGGCGGGCGAGATGGCCAAGCAGATCGCGGGCTATCTGGTGGGCGCGGATGCCGCCGGTGTGCTCGTGGCGAATCGCAGTCGGGCGCGGGCCGACGCTCTTCTCGAATCGCTGCCTCGCGCACTCGGAAGTGTGATTGAGATCGACGGTGTGGGGGACGCGCTGATCGGAGCCGACCTGGTTGCGACCTCGACAGGTGCGACCGAGCCGATCCTGAGGGTCGATATGGTGCGCAAGGCGATGAAGCGGCGCCGCAATCGTCCCCTTTTCATTGTCGACATCGCGGTGCCTAGAGATGTCGAGCCGGCGGTCGGCGATCTCTACAACGTCTTTCTCTATCACATCGATCATCTGCGCGACGTGGTTCGAGATGGCGAGATCTGCCGCCAGGCGGCGGCCGCATTGGCCGCGGAGATCGTCGAGGGCGAGGTGAAGAAGTTCCATCGCTGGCTCGACGAGCGACGGGTGGTTCCCGCGATCGCGCTGCTGCGTCAAAGGGGGCATGCGGTGGCCGACGCCGAGGTCGAGCGGGTTCTGCGGCGTCTCGAGGGGCTTTCGCCCGAAGACGAAGAGGCGGTGCGGCATTTGGGGAACGCGATCGTCTCGAAGCTGCTGCACGACCCGACGGTGCGACTCAAAGAAGCGGCGGCGGGGGAGCGGGGTGCGCGGCGCTATGTCGAGGCGCTCAAGTATCTTTTCGCGCTGCGTCAAGAGAGTGGACTCAACGGGCGTGGCACGGTGCCGCGGACGCTTCCCGAGGGGTCGAAAGAGAGCGGGATCGAGCGGGTCTGAGAGGCGCGGAGTAGATTCATGCAGAGCAACACTTTACGGATCGGTACGCGTGGATCCGATCTCGCCCTCTGGCAGGCGCGCTGGGTCGCCGAGGCGCTGCGGCGGGTCGATCCTTCTTGCGTGGTGGAGTTGGAGATCGTCCGCACTCGGGGCGACCGCGCTACCGACCGGCCGATTGCGGCTCTTGGTAGCCAAGGGGTGTTCGTCCGGGAGGTGCAGGAGCGCGTCATTCGGGGCGACGTGGATTTGGCGGTACACAGTCTGAAGGACCTCGAGACGGTGGGCGCGGAGGGGGTGACGATGGCGGCGGTTCCGGCGCGGGGGCCCTATCGTGACGCTCTGGTCGCGCCGGGGGTCGGGGAGCTCGACGCGCTTCCGCGGGGTGCGGCGCTGGGGACGGGATCGCCTCGCAGACGGGCCCAGCTTTTGGCCTGGCGGGGCGATTTGGAGATCATCCCG
>CAZFNT010000093.1:394-4654 GCA_964520315.1 uncultured Gemmatimonadota bacterium | reverse complement strand
GGGGGAATGTACCGACGCGGCTGGTGAAGGTCGAGGATGCGGGGATCGACGGTGTGGTGCTGGCCGAGGCGGGACTGGTTCGGCTGGGTTTGGGGGACCGGATTTCGTGCGTCATTCCAAGCGAGATCATGCTGCCGGCGCCGGGGCAGGGGGCGTTGGCGATCGAGTGTCGCTCGGGCGACCAGAGGGTACTAGATCTGCTGGCGCCGCTTCACGATGCGACGACGGCGGCGGCGGTGCGAGCGGAGCGGGCTTTTCTGCGGGAGCTGCGGGGTGGCTGTCATGCGCCGGTGGGGGCGCTGGCGCGGGTCGAGGGCGAACAGGTGCATCTCGAGGGGTGCGTTGCGGAGCTGAATGGGCGCGGCTTGATCCGGGAGGGGATTTCGGGGGCGGCGGATCGGCCGGAGGAGTTGGGGCGGCGATTGGCCGGGGAGGTTCTGGAGCGGGGCGCGGGGACCTGGATCGAAGAGGCTCGTGGCGGATGAATGACGCGCCGCTCGGGGGTGCGCGCCTGGTCGTGACGCGGCCGGCCGATGGGCGGGGAGCGATTGTCGAGGCGATAGAGAGGCTAGGGGGGGAAGCGGTATGCCTGAGCGCGGTCGAGATCGGGCCGCCGGATGATCGACCGGCGCTGCGCAGGGCGATCGAGGCGTGGTCGGGCTTCGATTGGGTGGCGTTCACGAGCGCGCGTGCGGTCGACGCGGTGGTGCGCGAGGGGGCCGATTTCGGGGCGCGGCCGCCTATGCTGGCGGCGGTGGGGCCGGCGACCGCGGAGCGGGTGGAGCGCGCCGGTGGGCGGGTCGACCTGGTGCCGGAGGATCAGCGGGGCGAGGGGCTCGCGCGGGCGCTTGTAGCGGAGTTGGCGCGTCATGAGCTGGCGCGCGTGCTGCTGCCGCGGAGCGACCGGGCCGGGGGCGAGCTGCCGGCAATGCTGGCGCGGGCGGGTGTCGAGGTTAGCGATGTGGTCGCCTATCGCACGATTCCACGGGCGGTTGGTGCGGATGAGCTCGAGGCGCTCGGAGCGGTGGACGCTTTTCTTCTCGCGTCGCCGAGTGCCGTGGAGGGGCTGCTGGCGCGGGTCGGGGCGGCGGGTTTTCGGCGGGTGTTTCCGCGGGCGATCGTGGCTGCGATCGGGCCGACCACGGCGGAGGCTTTGCGGGCGGCCGGTCTGCCGGCGGATGCGGTGCCGGGGCGGAGCACGGTGGATCGGTTGCTTCTGGAGGTGGCCAGGTGGATCGGGCGGCGATAGGCTCGCCCGAATTGGCGTTGCGTTCTCGAAGTCGGTTCGAAGAGCGCTATCGAGCGGCGGCGCGCAAGCTCTTCGCGGATTCCGCGGACGGTCTCAGTTGAAGGTCTCCTTCGATGACTGTGAGTCTGGGCACGATAGGACTTCTCGGGAGTTCTGTCTTCTGCCGCGGAGCGCCGGATCGGCACCGCTTGCCCATTGAGTGCGGTCGCCTCGCGAGTTCTTACACAGTGAGTGCGAAAAAGGGTGCTGGTCGGGTGCTTTCTCCCGAGGAGCCGCTACCAACTCCCCATCTCGACCCGCGCATTCGGCCTCCACTCCCTCTCCCGAAACTCAGCCAGCACGAAGCTCTCGGGATCGATCTCCAGTGCGCTGACTACACCGTCCACCAAGAAGCCGAACGCCTCCTTCGTCGCACTGCTCTCCACGACCACATCCTCGTATCCCCCACCCTCCAGATGCGTGCGGAGCGTGATCGGCATCGTGTACGGATTCACGCCCTCCTGCACCTGCTCGATCTGAACATCGATCCAGCTACGACTCCCGGCGATCGAGCGGATCCGAGCTCCATACTCATACTCCGGCCGCCCGATTTCGTACAACCACGGATCGAAGAACCAATCCAGATCCTGGCCGGCCACCTCGGCCGCGACGGCGGTGAAGTCGCTGGTGACGGGTGATGCGTGCGCGTGGAGCGTCCCCCAGGTCCTCAGAATCTCCATCAAGGTGTCTCTACCGACGATCCCGCGCAGCATGTGCAGCACCCACGCCCCTTTGTCGTACACCGTCGTATTCAACACGCGATTGGGAGCGTAGATCGGCCCATAGAAGTGCGGCTGCTCCAGCGCCCGCATGTAGTCGAGATACCCTTCGAAGTCGGTCAGAGACTCGTGGTAGATCGCCTCCGCATATGTCGCGAAGCCCTCGTTCAACCAGATGTCATCCCAAGTGCCGCAAGTGACGAGGTCGCCCCACCAGTGATGGGCCAGCTCGTGGGCGGCGACATAATCGAAGTAGCCGGTTCCGGTGTAGAGGAGCTGCCCATAGCTGGTCATTGTGGTGTGCTCCATCGCACCGGTCACCAACGGGGTCTCCATGTGTCCGTACTTCTCTTCCGGGAAAGGGTAACCGAACCACTCTTGCTCGAAGGCCGAGAGCATGCCCGGGATCGCTGCCACGTCCTGCTCCGCGTCCTCCACATCTTCGGGCCACGTGTAGTAGAGAAGCGGCAGCGTCCCTCCCTCGCGGAGCTCGTAACTGTCTTCGATCAGCACGAAGTTGGTCGCCGTGAATGCGACGAGATAGGGCGCCAGCGGGTAACGGGTCGACCAATGGTGAGTTCGTGTGCCGTCGTCGTTGCTCATAACCGCATCGAGCACACCGTTCGACGCAACAACATAACGCTGCGGCATCGTTACGATCACATCGACCGGCGCCTTGTCACCAGGATGATCCTTGCACGGCCACCAGGTACGCGATCCGTTCGGCTCGCAAAGAGTATAGACGACGGGCGTGACGCGCAGACGCCAGATGTCGAATCCGAAGAAGTTGGTCAGCGGCGACCCTCCATATTCCACGCGAATCGTCGCTTCCTCGCCGGGCATAAGCGCCACCGCGAGCTCGACGGTCAGAACATCGAGCTGATGATTGAAGCTCAGAGGAAGACCGTCGCCGTTGAACACCGCCGATACTTTCATTCGCCAGTCGAGATCGAGAACGATCTCGTCGAGCTCCGCGCCGGTCGGCGTGAGCGAGATCTCGCAGCTGCCGTCGATATCGCGCGAGAAGATGCCGGGGTCCACATCGATGTCGATCGTATAGTGCAGAACGTCGTATTCGTCTCTGGCACCGGAGCCGACAAGTGTCTCGACCTCGGGCAGCCGCGCGCGCCCATGCCCCGAGCGCAGAGCCTCGTGGTTGGCGCGAACGCGCAGTGCGAGCTCAGAGGGCACCTCTTCGCAGAGAGCCGAGCCGGTCGTAACGACCCATATCGCCGCCGCGAGCAGCCCCGCGCCGGGCCTCACCACGACCCTCCCAGCACGCCAACCGCAGCTTCCACCGCCTCCAGCACCTCGCAGCTCTCGACCGCGGCCTTCATGTTGTTGTGGTCGCGATAGAGCGGCCGATCCTCGCCGAGATGGTCAACAACACCGCGGATCGCGGTGCGCGCCGCCTCCGTCCCAGCGCCGAACTCGAAGTCGCGGAAATCGAGAGCCTGCGCCGCGGCGATCAGCTCGATCCCCAAGATCCCCCGAGCGTTGTCCAGGATCGTGAGCGTCTTTAGCGCACTGTTCATGCCCATGCTCACGAAATCCTCCTGATCGGCCGCCGCCGGGATCGACTGAATGAAGGCGGGTGCGCTCAAAATCCTCTGCTCGACCACCAGCGAGTCCGCCGTGTACTGGCTGAGCATCAGTCCCGAGAACATCCCTGCCCCCTTCGTCAAGAACGCGGGAAGCTGGGCGCTCAGAGCGGGATGGAGCAGACGGTTCAGGCGGCGCTCCGAGAGCACCGACACCATCGTGACACCGGCCCCGAGCGAATCGAGCGGCAAGCTCACCGGCGTCGCCTGGAAGTTGGCGCCGGTCAACACCACGTCATCCTCCGGCACGAAGACCGGGTTGTCGGCCGCTCCATTCAGCTCGATCTCGACCTGGGTGCGCGTGTAGGCCATCAAGTCTCGCACCGAACCCACGACTTGGGGCGTTGAGCGCATCGAATACGCGTCCTGCACCTTGACCGCGACCCTCCCCGTCATGAGATCGGAACCGCTCATCACGCGCCGCAGGTTCTCGGCGCAGGTGACGGCCCCGCGAAACCCTCGTAGCTCGTGCAGTGGCGACGTGTAGGGCTTCATATTCGCCTGCAGCGCCTCGAGACTCATCGAGGCCGCGATCTCCGCCTGCTTGATCCACCGCTCGGCATCATGAAGGAAGAGCGAGGCGATCCCTGTGATCACATTCGACCCGTTGATCGCGGAGAGCCCGTCCCGCGCATGAAGCCCCGGAACCGGA
>CAZFNT010000093.1:0-384 GCA_964520315.1 uncultured Gemmatimonadota bacterium | reverse complement strand
CCCTTCGTAGAAGCTCTCGCCCTCACCCATCAGGCTCAGCGCGATCTGCGACATCGGAGCGAGATCTCCGCAGGCCCCCACGCTCCCCTTGATGCAGGCCACCGGCGTCACGCCCGCATTCAGCATCGCCACATAGGTCAGCGGAATCTCCGGCCGGCAGGCCGAATGCCCCAGGCAGTGCATGTTGATCCGCCCCAGCATCGCCGCCCGCACATGCTCGATCGGCGCGGGCTCCCCGATCCCCGCCGCATGGTTGTGGATCAGATAACGCTGGAACTGAGCGAGCTGATCGGTGGGAAGCACCACCTCGGAAAGCTCTCCGATCCCGGTGTTGATGCCGTACATCACCTCTCCACCGGCGATCTTACGATCCAGCATCGATCG
>CAZFNT010000092.1:0-10787 GCA_964520315.1 uncultured Gemmatimonadota bacterium | reverse complement strand
CGAGTGGGACGATGTGCCGATCGGGCACTCGATCGAGGGGAATGCGATCTACCCCCTGGCACCGACCGCGCATCCGCCGGGCGAGCACCTATTGGCTCTTCGGGCGCGCAACCTGGGCGGAAACGCCGCTCCTCTCTTGAGTCTTGACATCCACGTGGTTTCCCAGCCGGCGCGGCTGGTGATCCGGCTGCCTTTCCCCCTCGTTCGAGAGGGCCCACCTGTGCCACTGGCGATCACGGGGTACACCGCCTCCGGGCCCCCGGTCGCCGACAGCACTGAGCTTCTGCTCAGCGTGGAGGGCGGGAGGATCGTTGCAGGTCCAGCGCCATTCCAGGAGGGCATCTCCCGCGCATGGATCGAGCCCGCGCTCGAATCCGATGTCGCGTCGATCATCGCGTCTTCCGGCTCGATCCAAGAGAGACTCGAAACCGCCGTCTTCTCTCCTTCGCAGGGAGAGAATCCGCCACTGGCGGTGCTGGCCCGCGACGGTGATCGGCCGCTACCTGGAGTCTGGGTGCGTGCGGGCTCGCGAACGGTGCGAACCGATCTCTTCGGCCGGGCATTGCTGGATGTCGAGCGAGAGGGCGCGGAGCTCTCGATCGAAAGGAGTGGATACCGTCCGATGCGGCTTCCTTGCCCTGTCGATCGGAACGAACTCGATCTGCCGATGATGGCGATCGTGCCGGATCTGATCGGGGCCGAAATCGTGCTGGACCCCGCGGCGGGTGGCGACGACGCCGGGAAGATCGGCCCCGCCGGAGCTCGCGAGGCGGACATCAACCTCGCCGTGGCCCGATACCTCGCGGACTATCTGCGCCGCGCCGGGGCCGCCGTGCGACTGACGCGAGACGAGTGGTCGGCCGCCTCGGGAGTCGATCGTGTTCGCACCGAGAGCCCGGGCGGCGCGCGTCTCTTCTTGACGATTCGGCATAGCGGGCGCGATGTGGTCGTCCGTCACTACCCCAGCAGCCGAAACGGAAAGAGGGCCGCGGGGCTGATCGCGGAGGAAGCATCGGCGTTTTCGGGCGCCCCAGCGAGTCTGCAAGACGGAGCGGACTTCACGCTGCTGATGACCGCCGCCCCGGCGCTCGTCGTGAGTCTGCCGGGTTTCGAGACCGCGCGAGAGGGCGAGGCCGGATTGCTCGAGCCGTGGTTTCAACGGCAAGAGGCATGGGCGCTCTTTCGCGGCGTTGTGCGTTACGCGGAGGGCGAGGAGTGCGAGGGGATCGCTTCATCCCCCGCACATCGACTGGAACGTGTCTTTCGCGACGGCGACGGTGCGCCGTTGGTAAGCGCTCTGGTCACGCTCGACGACGCCCTCCCGCTCCAGACATCTCCACGCGGAGTCCACTTCCGCCCAGAGATTCCTGGGCGCGCTGGGGTTTGGGATATAGCAACGGGCGCCCCCTAGGGTTCGTAGGGTTCGGGGACGCCCATTCCTTGCTCTCTTGTTGTGTGCTGCTCAGTCTGTCGGGGGCGGGAGCAGGTACACACCTCCGTCGGAGTCGTCACCCAGGGGATTCCCGTCCCATGAGACGGTGGCGGCGGCCCGATTGCCCTGGCGACTGATCTCGACGAAGATAGCCGATGCCTCGGTGTGACCCTGTGTCGGCGAAGTATCGAGACCGGTGTCGGTCCAGCTCATCATCCATGGGTCGCCCGCGGTCGTAGTGGCCCAGATCTTCGTCGATCCAGGCAGGGCGGCTTCCGACTCGAACACGCCGGTCAAGAGCGTGTAAGGATCGTTCGGGTGAACGCCGACTGGGCTGGCGTTGATCGCATCGATATTCTCGGCGTCGTTGACCACTGGAAGCCCGTTGTTCCTCTCGATCCAGGTCGTGGATCCTGGCGCCAGCGCCCACACGCCCTTCGAGCGGTTGAAGCTGGCGTCGTCGTCGAGGAAGGTCTCGCCCGAATACGCCAAAGTCGCGAGGAAGAGCACGTGATTCGGACCCGCGGTGGTCACCGTCAAGATGCCACCCGCGGCGGCGTATCTCAGAAGAGAGCCGAATCCGCCATCATCTTGGATGATCTCGGGCAAACCGTCGGAGAGGCCGCTCCAGCTCCCGCTGCCGCTCGAGCTGTTCTTGTAGACCAGCACCCGGGCCTTGGCTTTCTTGCCAAGAAAAAGCTTCCCGTTGGCATCCACTTTCAGGATTCCAGCGTAGATCGTGCCCGGCTCGTTCGCGGGAATCACCAGCGATGCAGCGACACCCGTATTGGAGATCAGATCGAGGAAGCCATCGGAGGTCGGCGGAAGCCCGCTGTTGTTTTTGGTCCAGTTGGCCCCACCGTCGTGGCTGTAGAAAAAGCCGGGGTGATCGGGCGAAGGGGAGAGGATGTCTAGACCGGCGAGTTGGCCGACCGAGACGTACACCTTGTCGGGGTCGGTCGGATCGACCACCAGGGCGGCGGCGCCCCAGTCGCTGTTCGGGAAATTGTCGCCACCATTGCTGATGCCGTTGTTCACCGCGGCCCAGGTCGCGCCGCCGTCTGCGGTCTTGAATACGCCCTGCTCCAAGGTTCCGGCATAGACGACGTCGGTGTTCGAGGGCGCGATGGCGAAATCGAGCACGTGGTAGTCGGCCAGGAAGATGCCCGAGTTCACCTGTGCCCAGTTCGAGCCGCCGTCTTCGGTCTTCCACAGGCCGTTGGCGACTGGCATGGGTGCCGTCTCGAAGGGATCGGGGACCTCGGTCGTCGCCGCCCAGATCACGCTCGCATTCGTGGGATCGAAATGCACGCGGCCCCAGGGCGTGGTGCCACCGGTCTGGGCGTTGGTCAGCGAAGGTCCCCAGGGATAAGCGGCCATGGCGGCGGTGGAAAGGCCGCCGATGGCGAGGATCATAGAGAATTTGCGCATGAGCATTTGACTCCATGGATGAGGCTGCACGGGTTTTCGCGAGCCCAGAGTCTAACCCCATTATTGCGAGCGGGGGGAGTCCGCCCGCAATAATGCCGGGCTCGCATTGAAGGGATTCCGGCGAATCTACGGAGCGGGAACCATGTAGATCCCGTCGTCGTCATCGAGCAGATTCAACAGGGAATCCGGATCGGTCCAGGCGATCGCCGCCACCGCTCTGTTGCCGTTCGGCGCGATCTCGACGAAGAGCGAGTTGCAGTAGTCCTGTCCCAGTGTTGGGGACTGGGTCAGTCCCGAATCGCCCCAATTCTGCAGCCAGGGATCGCCCGCGGTAGTGGTCGCCCAGATCTTGCTGGCGTTGGGCAGCGCGGCGTCCGATTCCACCACCCCGGTCAGACCGATGTACGGGTCCGCGGGGTGGATCGCCACGGGGCTGGTGTTGATCGCGTCTTGGTTGAGATCGTCGTTGACGACCGGCAGAGCGTTGTTTCGCGCGAGCCAGGTGCTCGATCCGGGCGCGAGAGCGAAGATGCCGCGAGACTTCGATTTGAGCTTCTCGTCGAAGAGCGAGACCTCGATTCCGAAACCGAGCGATGAGAGGTAGACGACGTGGTTGCCGCCCGCCGGCCCCACTGTTACCAGTGCGGCACCGACCGCGATTCGAGCGAGAGAGGCGCCGAGTGTCGAAGCCTGCTCGATCTGCGGAAGCCCCGACGAAAGACTCGACCATGCCCCGGTGCCGCCCGCCGTGTTCCGGAAGACCTGAGTCTGTGCTGTGGCTTTCGTCCCGAAGAGCAGCTTGACGTTCGCCTCGGCGGTGAGCATTCCCGCGTAGACTGTGTTTGGCGAATCCTCGGGGACCGCGAGGCTCAGAGGAGCGGAGGTATTGGAGACCAGATCGCCAATCCCGTCCTGTCGAGGCGGAAGCCCGCTGTTGTTCGCCGCCCAGGTCTGGCCGGCGTCGTGCGAGTAGAAGAAACCCGGGTGGTCCGGCGAGAGATTGAAGATATCGAGGCCGGAGAGCTGCCCGACCGAGCAGTACACCTTATAGGGGTCGGTCGGATCGACCGCGATCGCGCCGATGCCCCAATCAGCGTTGGGGAAAGTAGCGGAATTGTGCGTTAGCCCGTTGTTTACGGCGGTCCAGGAGCCGCCTCCGTTCGTGCTGCGGAAGACCCCGTAGACGTTCGTGCCGACGTACATCACATCCGGGCTCGCCTTGCAGATCGTGAAGTCGAGGATGTTGTGCTCCGGATCGAGCGCGCCGGAGGCCATCTGCGACCAGGTGGAACCGCCGTTGGTAGAACGCCATATTCCGTTCGCCGGCGGAGGTGTCTCGCTGGAGAAGACGTCGGGCAGGTCCCCGGTGGACGCCCACACGATGTTGGAGTTTGTCGGATCGAAATGGACTCGGGACCAGTTGGCCGGGTGACCCGTGTCGCCGGAAGTGAGAGCAGGTCCCCAGTTGTACTGAGCCGAAGCCAGGGGGGCGACGACCAGGGTCGCCAATCCTGCGAGCAAGAGAGCGCGAGATCTCATGAGCCAGTAACTCCGTGTGGGATGTGGATGTCGACCGGAAAGGATCCGGTCATGTCTTGGCCTCTCGATGAAGCCAGCCTAACCCGTCCGTTCGAGCTTCGCGCATGCTTCTGATTGCGGCGCGGCCGGCGGGTCAACGACCCCAGGTGTCTGGCCGAAGAGGGGTTTTTCGCCCGTACATCCCCGCGCAAGAGGCGACCGCTGAACACCTATGGCGCTATCAGAGAATCGTTTACGTCCTCCATGCCCCATGGCCTGGATCTTGCCAAGTCTCAGCCTTCGTCCCGGTCATCCATGTTGCCAGCCCCCAATACTCAAGTCATAGCATTCAGGAGAACCCATGCAATTCCGCCTCGCTCTCAGCGCAACCCTGCTCACCGGAGCTGTCGTGGCGCCAGCGTCGGCCGCCCAAATCGAACTCGCCGGCGACGAGCTCCGCATCAACATAGGAGCAGCTTCACTCGAAAACACCTACCGGATCCGGCGCGTCCTGGAGAGTGAGTTCGCGGCCCAATTCGTCCATCGCCTGGACCGCCTCAACGCGACCACAGTGATCATCCACAGAGACAATCTCACCCGGCTCCGCAACCACGCGGATGTCGGTCGCCTGGCCGCCTACATCGAGCGCGACGGACTCGCCTCTATCCCCGATGACTTGGTCGTACACGAGATCACCGAGGGATCGGACCCTCCGGTGGCTCTCGCGACGCCGAACGATCCCAGCTACGGAAGCCAATGGGCGATGCCCTGCATCGATATCGAACGCGCGTGGGGACGCATCGGGTTCGCCGAACGCGACGTCATGATCGCGATCATCGACACAGGCACCGATCTGAACCACCCGGATCTCGCCTCGCATATCAACACCGCGGACGATTACGACTTCGTGAACAACGACACGACCGCCGACGATGACAACGGCCACGGAACACATACCGCCGGTATCGCGGCGGCCGTGACCAACAACGGCGTGGGTGTCGCGGGCGTGCTCAATGCGCGAATCCTACCGATCAAGGTGCTCAACTCCTGGGGCACCGGGTGGTGGTCCGACGTCGCAGCCGGGATCGACCACGCCGTCCAGAAGGGCGCGGATGTGGCCAGTATGTCGATCGGCGGCGGCTACGACTCGACCGTGAAGACCGCCTGCCAGAACGCATACAACGCCGGCCTCTTGGTGTTCGGCTCCTCGGGCAACCACGGCAACAGCTCCAAGAACTACCCGGCAGCCTTCACATCGGTCATCGGCGTCGGCTCCCTGCGCTCGTGCACACAGATCTCGGGATTCTCGGGTCGCGGCTTCGGCGACGACACCCAAGAAGGGAACGTCGAGATCGTCGGTGGTGGTGAAGATATCTACTCCACCTACCGGGGTGGCGGATACGCCTGGCTTTCCGGAACATCGATGTCTTGCCCGCAGGCCGCCGGAGTCGGACTCGGCTACATGGCCTTCGCGCCCGGCTGGATGAGCACCGTGCAGATGCGCCATCACATCCAGGACCATGCGGACAACCTGGGCAGCAGCAGCACCTTCGGCTACGGCCGGGTGGATGCCTACCCCCTCGCCGACTGACCACTACCACAAGGAGATTCGCTCTCCGAAGGGACGGGCGCCCGACACCCCGCGGGCGCCCGTTCTGTTTCTGCTACTCGTTGAATCCGAACTCGCGGTTCTCGAGCTTGATGTCGGGCAGATCCTTGACCCGCAGGACGAGGAAGTAGCTCCAGACGCCCGAGGACTCTCGCCAGCTGAAGCTGCCGGTCCAGCAGTGTAGATCCCGCCGGACCGAGAGGAACTGGCTCTCCCGCTCACCGGTCGTCGCGTTGAATGAAGTGCGATAGTCGACCCTCCATTTCAGTGTCGGGTTGAAGCCAACTCCCCCGTTCAGACGCAAAGTCGAAGGAGCCCCTTTTGGCAGAGTCCATGTGCCGTGGGCCGAGATCGACCAGGGCGAGCTCGTGAGCGATGCGTAGGGGTCGCTCGCGTAGAGCTTCTCCCGTTCGGTGAGCTCGACGGGCGCGATCTCCTCGTCGGGAACCGGCTCTGGGTCGGTGGCATCACTCGCCTCCGCGCTCTGCCTGGCATCGAGGGTGATCGTCATCGTGCCACGCTCTCGCTCGTACGGGTCGTAAGGCATCGACGCGCGCACACCGAAGCGTTTCGAGGGCGTCAGACGCCCTGAAAGTCCCAGGTTGGAGAAACGCTGCGTGCCCGGCCAGTCGCTCCGGACATCTCGTGTACGATCGTAGCTACCGGAGAGCTGCACCGAGAGCAGATCGATCCGCTCCTCCGCCCCCTCCGCATCGATCCACTTCACTTGCACACCGTTCGAGAGCGAATAGGAGAGCGACCGTCGCTCGCGCGGCGTGGAGGAGCTTCCGAGTCCGCTGTATCTGTCCCGTGGTGACCCATCCACTACCTGAAAGTAGTGATCGAAGCCAGGCGTATAAAACGCTGACACTCTGGGTGATATCGAGTGCATGACAGCGCGAAGTGGCCCGAGGGAAGGCCGATAGAGCCCCTGGACGGTAGTGGACAGGCTCGCGGTCGCCTGCCAGGTGTGGCGAGCTGTCCAGCCCATCTCTGTCTCTTCGGTGATGTGATCGGTGCGTCGATCGAACCAGCTCTCCTGAAAGACCAGACTGGGAGCGAAAGCAACCCCGCCGAGGAGCTTCAATCCCCGGGCCGAGACCGTCGCTCTGTGATCGATAGCCACATGGCTGAGCGCGTTGCCGGCGTTCAGATTCCGTTCCTTCGTCGCGGTGCCCGAGTAGGAAACGCCGAGTGTCCGAAACCAGGCAGGACCTTCCAGCGCATCGAGCGAGTCGGCGGGACTTGGCCAGGGGCCCTCAGTTTCCGTCTCCGGGAAGAAGCTGATCCACTGAGACCTGAAGGTGAGCGTGGGGAGCGTCTCGATGATCCGCCCCGTCTCGATATTGCGGTTCGACCGCAAGGTGGCCGCCGCGGAGCCAACGCCCTCGAAGGTCTTGGATAGATTCAGCGATCCGGTCCAGTTCCGCTGCAGACTGAGCCCGCTCGAACCTTGCCGCGATGTTCGCCCGGCGTTCGAATCGAAGCGCAGACGCCATCCGCCCTCGAAGCTCTGACTGTGCGATAGGCGCAGATCGGTGCTCTCGCTGCCGCTCTCGGGGTTGTGGTTCTGGATCCAGCGCAACTGACTGGATGGAGCCTTGTAGCGCCAGGCCGCTCGCGCGACCGACTCGAAGCGAAAGCGCCCCGTGCGATAGAGATCCGACCTCGTGAGCAGATCGAAATGGTCGTTCGGTGCCCAGTAGTACCCCACCCCGCGGAAGAAGCGCCCGGCCTGGCTGTCGTTTTCGAGGCTCGGAACCAGAAGGCCGGAGTGCCGCCCTTTTCGCAGAGAGAGCACGAAGTAGGGGAAGTAGAAGACCGGAACGTCGCGCACGCGAGCCACTAAGGGGCGTGCAACCGCGAGCTCATCGTCTTCGATCCGCATCGAAGAGCTGGTGAAGGAGTAGTGCGGGTCTTCGAGCCGACAGGTCGAGAACGAACCTTCGTCGACATCGAGGTGCTCCTTCCCCACCCTGCGGATCGTCTGGCCCTCGTAGATCCCGTCCGCCATGGCCGTTACACCGTTTTCTACGATCCCCTTCTCGCTCAGCAAGTCGAGCACCGCGCGATCACCGACCAGCAACCCCTCTCCATCTTCGAGAATCGCGTCCTGAGTCGCCGTCAACAGATCTCGATCGATCTCGACTTGCACCGAGTCGGCCCGAAGCTGGTAGCCGCCGTACTGGAGCCATGCCTCTCGCCTGAGCTGCAGCACATTCGACTCCACGTCGAGGTCGAAGCGGCTGGCTGAGAAGAGAATCGAGTCTTCGAGGGCACCGGCGAGGCTGTCGGCGGCAAGAGAGTCGACCTCGGTCTGGACGGTGTCGGCGAGAGAACCCCCAAGATCCTGGGACGGGTCGACTGCCGCATCAGGGGGCTGCGCGGCCCCGAGGAGCAGCAGCGGAATCAGCAGCGTCGTCCAGGTGCTCGAGTGAGTGCTCAAGCGATGGCCAGTCCCGTGTCTCGGTCGAAAAAGTGGAGCCTATCGCGATCGGGGTACAAGTGGACTCGGTCGCCGTAGTGCACCCGCACTTCGGGTGCAACTCGTGCGGAGATCGGCACATCGCCGACCCGCAGGTGCAGATAGGTCTCGCTCCCCATCGGCTCGACAACCTCGACCCGTGCCTGGAAGCCCTCCCCCTCTTCGGCCAATCGTAGGCTCTCCGGTCTGAATCCGAGCTCCACTTCGCGACCTTCATGCCGGCCCAGGCGCTCCTCGAGCCCCTCGAGCGGAAGCCCGGCTCCCGGAGCGTCGAAGCGCAGGCCCTCCTCTCTGACGACCCTGCCGGAGAGGAAGTTCATCGGCGGCGATCCGATGAAGCCCGCGACGAAGCGGTTGATGGGCCGATGATACAGATCGAGCGGTGTAGCTATCTGCTGGATCACGCCATCGCGCATGACAACAATCCGGTCTCCCATCGTCATCGCTTCGACCTGATCATGGGTCACATAGACCATCGTCGCGCCGAGCCGACTGTGCAGCCGCGAGATCTCCGCCCGCATCTGAATCCTCAGCTTCGCGTCGAGATTCGAGAGTGGCTCGTCGAAGAGGAACACGGCGGGATCTCGAACGATCGCTCGCCCCAGGGCGACCCGCTGTCGCTGGCCACCGGAGAGCTGTCGCGGCTTACGATCGAGAAGCGAGTCGATATCCAGAATCGCCGCCGCCTTTCGAACCCGCTCCTCGATCTCCGCCTTCGCGACTCCACGGATCTTCAGGCTGAAAGCCATGTTCGCGAAGCAGCTCATATGGGGATAGAGAGCGTAGTTCTGGAAGACCATCGCGATATCGCGATCTTTGGGGGGCAGATGCGTCACGTCGCGCCGCCCGATCCGAATCGTGCCGGCGGAGACGTCCTCCAGACCGGCGATCATGCGAAGAGTCGTCGACTTGCCGCAGCCCGAAGGACCGACGAGAACCATGAACTCTCGGTCCCCGACCTCGATCTCGACTTCCTTCACGGCCTCGAAGCCGTTCTCGTAGATCTTGGTCACTCGCTCGAGCTCGACTCCTGCCATCGGCTGTCTCCTTGAGGGTCGGCGAGAGAGTAGGGTAGGGCGCTGCCGGGCTCAATCGTGGATGGGGGTCGATGAGCTTTCGGCATAGCCGCAACATCCCCGATGGGACTGCGCACTTACGGGCGAGCCGCCGTATTTCATGGCCAGGCATGCCCAGCGCATGTCGAAGGCGGCTACAGTCTGCTCAAGCGCACGCTCGAAGGACTCGTGCTGGAGTCCGGAAGCCCGGAAACGCTCGCTGCCTCCTATCTCCGGAATCTTGTGACCGCCGCGTCGCGGCTCGAGGGGCTGACCAAGGCCTATGGGGCCCCGTGATCGTCAGCGGCACGTTGCTGGAGCGGGTCGACAACCCGTCCCGGTTCGAGCATCGGTTCCTGGGCCAGGAGCGCCTTCGGGGGCGAGCCGAATGGCTCGACATCTACGAGGTCTTAGCCAGCGACGAGGCCGAGATTACGAAGCTCAAGCAGCAGCCACGGGCGCAGTTCGAGGACGCGGTTCGAGCCGCCCTCGCCGAGCGCTGGGCGGACGCGCGCTCCAGATGCGACACCGTCCTCGCGATCCATCTCGAGGACGCGGCGGCCCTGCGGCACCGAGATCCGCCGCCGTCTTAGGGGGGCCGGCGCTCAGGCCTGGGCGACGAGCCGCAACCCTTCGTGCATCCGGCGAACGCGAAGCGCCACCCCCTCGGCGGTGACCCGCTCGCCGATCTCCGCCGCGAACCGGGGGTCGTAGGCGTTGGAGGCGGCCCATGCGTCCCAGAACGGCATGCGCAGCGCCAGCAGCGGCTCCGCCAAGGCGATCGCGCGATCCGACAGGGGCCGGAGCTCTCGGTAGCCGGCGGCGAACCGCTCGCGCAGTGCGCGCCGGCTGTCGGTCGTTCCGGGCCCCGCGCCGTTAGCCCCGTAGTGCAGCAGCGCCAGGTCCTGAATCGCGGGCCCGACCGTCATGTCGTCGAAGTCCAGCACGACCACACCGGCGTCGGTGCAGACCAAATTGTTGATCGCGAAGTCGCCGTGGACGGGCAGCCATGTCAGCTCGGCAAACGCGGTCTCGCACGCCCCCGCGAGCTCCCGCGCACGCGTTCAGAAGCACCAGCGGTTCAGTCCCGCGACGATGGGCAGCCGCTGGAGTTTGCGTCGCTCGGGCGGGCGACGTGGCGATTCCGCATGTCGCCTCAACTCCCTCCATGGTGGTCATTTGTTCACAGAAGGTCGGCCAGGCCGCCGCGATGTTCGTGAGCAGCGGCCATGTCCCGGTGGCCGGAACGGGTCATCA
>CAZFNT010000091.1:0-10810 GCA_964520315.1 uncultured Gemmatimonadota bacterium | reverse complement strand
TGCCACGATGGTGGAGCACGTGCCCGCGGTCGTAGCGGAGCGGCGCGCCGTAGCAATCGGTCATTTGGCCGCCGGCCTCGGTCAGGATCACCTCGGGCGCACAGGTGTCCCACACCTTGGTATGACCGGAAGGGTGCACGTAGACATCGCAACGTCGCTCGGCGATCAGGCCGATCTTGATGCCCACGGAGCCCGAGAGGATCTGATCGCCGATGCCCAACAGGTAACGCGCATCGTCAACCCGCGTGTCTCGATGCGAGCGCGAGGCGACCATGACCATCGCTTCGGTCGTCGAGACATCCGACACGGCCAGGGGCGAACGCTCGCCCTCCCTGTCGACCTCGGCGCCCTCTCCCCGCGCGGCTCGGTGAAGCAGATCGGCGGTCGGCTGGTAGATCGCACCAGCCACCGGCTCCCCTTCGACCACCAGGCCTATCAGAACGCTGAACTCGCCGTTGCGAACGGCGAACTCTCGAATGCCGTCCAATGGGTCGACCATCCAGATCCGCCCGGACGCGGACGGAGCCGGTGCTTCCGTCTGCCCCTTCAGGAGCAGCGCGTCATCGGGAAAGGTCTCTCGCAGACCGGCCTCGATGATCTCTCTCGATGCGTCCAGAGCCACCTCGCCGGGCTCCGGGTCGCCACCTCGATCGGCCGCCCTCTGGTAGTGTTCACCGATCGCATGCCCCGCCTCTCGGGCGAGCTCGCATGCCCGTTCCAATTCGACGCTGAAGCTCACGCCTCGCTCCTACTACGTTTCTGTTCCAGTGGTTTCCCGCGCCTGTCGCGCCTGAATCCGCTGGGCGATCAGATGCTCGAAGGGCTCCAGATCCGCGATGCCCGGCAGCCCTCGATATTCGGTCTCGCAGTTGTAACAGATGCCGACCCAAGGCACCAGGAGGTAGACCACGCCATCGACCGCCGCACCGATGAAAAGGCTGATGTACGGGGGTGAGGTGAAGGGGGCGAAAGCGATCGCCACGAGCACGACGGCGATCCCGAACGCCCGATTGAAGCTCTTCTGCTTGAAGAACTGGTCTCTCCCACAGAGCGCACAATGATCGAAGGCACCCTCGTCGCGCATCGAAGCCGAGAGCTCGATCGGCGTGCTGCGTCCACATCGCGGACAGGCCCACTCGCGGCTCTCCAGTGCGCCGGCGTCGATTCGGTCCGCCTTTCGGCAGGCGGGGCAATAGAGCCCGATCTCCATGGAGCCCTCAGATTGGAATTCCTGTCCTCTGAAGGACATATCCGGCCATCAGCTCGCCCGCGACAAGGAAGACGGACACGAAATACAGGATTCCGGTCGCCGATTGGGTCGACCGGATGCGAACCGTGCCACGGGCCAGGAGCATCGCCCCTGCGGGCAGAGCGATCCCCAGCAAGACCCGCCCGAGGATGAAGGGGCTGATTCCCGAGAGGAGCAAAGGCCAATCGGCCGCTTCCGGGTCGAAGCAGATCCACCACCACGAGAGCGCGGCGACCGCGACGGCGCCGAGGAGGAGCGATGCGGAGAGGGCGGAGATCGGGTGGAGCCAGAATCCGATCGAGGGGAGGGGGACGGGACCGTGGCGGGCTAGGGTGTCTAGGGCGACCGACGCGAGCCCGGCCGCTGCCGCCGAGCCGATCCACAGATCGCGGCGGATCGGAAGGCCGAGAGCCGCGGGCAGGGCGATGATGCCGGTGAGGGCGAGAAGAGGCGGGCAGAGGGTAGCGGGCTCGATGCCCTGCGTCTGCCCCGACAGGAGCGTCCGCGCGAAGGGATCCGCGGCGAGGGCCAGCGCGGCCAGAAAGGCGGTGAGCGCCGCTATCAGACGGTCGTATCCGCGACCCAGTTCCGTCTCTTTGACCGCCCAGAGAGCCGCTACGAGACCGGCGGCCGTATGCGACCCGAGGCGGAAGAGGGTGGTGGCGATGAGCGAGCTTTCCGGCGAGGTCACTTGGACGGTCGCCCTATTCCCACTCGATCGTGGCGGGTGGCTTCGACGAGATGTCGTAGACCACGCGGTTGACCCCGCGCACCTCGTTGATTATCCGGGCCGAAATCCGCCCCAGCAGATCGTATGGCAGCCGGGTCCAGTCGGCGGTCATGGCGTCGGCCGAGTCGACGGAGCGCACTGCGATCACGTTTTCGTAGGTGCGTTCGTCCCCCATCACGCCGACTGTCTGAACCGGAAGGAGTACGGCGAAGGATTGCCAAATCCCTCGATAGAGACCCGCGGCCTTGATCTCCTCGACCACGATATGGTCCGCCCCGCGCAGGATCTCGAGGCGCTCTCTCGTGACGGCACCCAGGATCCGCACCGCCAGACCCGGCCCCGGGAAAGGTTGGCGCCAGATCAAAGCTGCGTCGAGACCGAGCTCGGCGCCGAGCGCCCGGACCTCGTCCTTGAAAAGCTCGCGCAGTGGCTCCACCAGCTCGAGCTTCATTCGCTCCGGCAAGCCACCAACATTGTGGTGGCTCTTGATCGTCGCCGAAGGGCCCTTGAACGAAACCGACTCGATCACATCGGGGTAGAGGGTGCCCTGCGCCAGGTAGCGAAATCCCCCGAGTCGCGCCGACTCCGCCTCGAACACCTCGATGAAGGTCGCGCCGATGATCTTCCTCTTCCGCTCGGGGTCGGCGATGCCTTCGAGACAGCCGAGGAATCGATCCGACGCGTCGACGACCACGAGGTTCAGCCCCATTTGTCGCTCGTAGCGCTCCTTCACCTGCGCGGCCTCGTTCAAGCGAAGCAGCCCGTTGTCGACGAAGACGCAGACCAGCCGATCGCCTATGGCCCGATCGAGCAGAGCGGCGGTCACGGTCGAGTCGACACCGCCGGAGAGGGCAAGCAACACCCTTTCGCTCTCTCCGATCCTCTCGGCAAGCGTCTCGATCTGCCTCTGTGCATAGGCTCCCATGGTCCAGGTGGGCGCACAGTCGGCGACGTTGCGAACGAAACATTCGAGCATCTCGTGGCCGCGCGGAGTGTGCTTCACTTCGGGGTGAAACTGAACGCCGAAGAAGGCGCGCTCCGAGTCTTCCATCGCGGCGATCGGAGAGGAATCGTTCCAGGCTACCGGGCGAAATCCCGGTGGCGCTCGGTCGACCCGATCGCCGTGGCTCATCCAGACCTCGATCTCTTCACCCAGGTTGGCAAAGAGAGGGGATCTTGGATCGACAAACAACGATGCTGGACCGAACTCCCGATTCGAGGCCAACGCAACCGATCCGCCGAGCATCCGCCCCATGACTTGGAGCCCATAGCAGATGCCCAGGATCGGCAACCCCAAGTCGAAGATGTCTCTATCCGGCATGGGGCTACCCTCGGCCAGCACACTCGCCGGCCCGCCGGAGAGGATCAACGCGGCCGGCGCCCGCGCTCTGATCTCAGCCGCCGATATGTCGAAGGGTACCAGCTCGCTGCGAACGCGCAGCTCTCGCACCCGGCGCGCGATCAGTTGACTGTACTGCGCACCGAAATCGAGTATGAGGACCGTCTTGTGATTTGCCATCGTTGTCTCGAAGCTCGCTACTGCCGCAATCGATCAATGACGAAAATGTCGCTTACCGGTGAAGACCATCGCGATGCCCCGCTCGTTAGCGGCCTCGATCGTCTCACTGTCTCGTTTCGAACCACCAGGCTGAGCGATCGCCTTCACGCCGCCCGCGTGGGCCTCGTCGATGCCGTCGCGGAAGGGGAAGAACGCGTCGGAAGCAAGCACGGCGTCTCTGGTGTCATGATCGTGCGTGTGGGCGTTGCGCGTCGCAATCTTGACGGAATCGACGCGGCTCATCTGCCCCGCGCCGACCCCGATCGTGCGAGTGCCGGAGGCGAGAACGATAGCGTTCGACTTTACATGGCGACATACTTTCCAGGCGAAGGAGAGCGCCTCCGATTCCTCCGCCGTCGGTGAGCGGGTCGTCGCTACTGACCAGGCGCCGGTGTCGTCCGCGGAGAGATCTCGTTCCTGCATCAGGTAGCCGCCCACGGTGCGCAGTTCCAATCCACCCGGTCCGCGGCCGGAGCCCGCGCGCTCGGTGATCGCCGGGAGCTCGATCAAACGAATCGCCTTCTTCTTCTGGAGCAGGGCGAGTGCGGCCGGCTCGAAGGTGGGGGCGATTACCGCCTCGACGAAGCTGCTCTTGATCCGCCGCGCTGTTGCCTCGTCGACCGCGCGATTGAGGGCCACGACCGAGCCGAAGGCCGAGACCGGGTCGCCGAGCCGAGCGGCTTCGTAGGCATCGGCCAGAGTGGGCGCGGTAGCGCAGCCCGAGGGGTTGGCGTGTTTCATTACGGCGGCCGCCGGCTCGGCGAACTCGATCGCGAGCGAGAGGGCCGCGGAAAGGTCGCCCAAGTTGTTGAAGGACAGCTCCTTTCCGTGGAGCTGTCGCGCAGCCGCGAGCGATAGTGGATCGTGGCGGCCATCGTCGTAAAAAGCGGCGGCCTGATGCGGGTTCTCGCCGTATCGCAGGGTTTGGACGAGTCGAAGGGGCACCGCGAGCTCGCGGGGCAGCCCCGATGCGTCGAAGCGGCGCGCCAGATCGAGTGAGATCGCGCCGTCGTAGCGGGCCGTGTGGCGGAAAGCGGCCAGCGCCAGGCGCGCGCGCAGCTCGGCATCGACCCTTCCGGCTTCGAGCCGCTCGGCCACCTCGTCGTACTGCTCGGGCGAGGTAACCACGAGCACGTGCGGAAAGCTCTTGGCCGCTGCCCGGATCATCGCCGGACCGCCGATGTCGATGTTGTCCAGGGCGTGTTCGAGATCGCCGGAGCGGCTCGCCTCGTCGAAGGGATAGAGGTTGACGACAACGAGATCGATCGGCGGAACTCCAAGTCGCTCCGCATCGGTCCGGTCGCCAGCGTGGTCGCGCCGCTGCAGAATCCCGCCGTGAATCATTGGATGCAAGGTCTTCACCCTCCCCCCCATCATCTCGGGCGCCCCGGTGAGATCGCTGACCAGCCGCACTGCGATCCCCGCCTCTCCGATCCGCCTGGCCGTTCCTCCACTCGAGATCAACTCGATCCCCAAGGCGGTGAGGCGACGCGAGAACACCTCGATCCCCGACTTGTCGGACACGCTCAAGAGTGCGCGTTGGGCTTTGAACATGGGCTGTTCCTTCTCGGGAAGGGGCTGGCGGACTACCCCTCGATGAATACCCTGCGCCTCTGCCCGTCGGTCGAGGGCTGAAGCACCTTCGTACGTGTGCGAGGCAACACCGACTCCATCGTCTCTAGCCAGATTCGTCGCCGCGTCACTCGCGGGTTTATGGCGGCCTCGCGTGAGAGCTCGGCGAAGCTCTTGGCGGATCCCCGCGCCCGCCCGAGCAGATCGCTGCGATAGATCTCCGCGTCTCGAATCAAGCGGTCGGCGTCAGCCCGCGCTACCGGCAAGGTTCGATTCGCGTCTCCCCGCGCTTCGGTGATCGTTCGCTCCCGGTCGGCCTTCGCACTCGATACGTCGTTGAATACCCCTATCACCGCGGCCGGGGGCGACACTTCTACGATGTTGAGCGCTACGACCCGCAAGCCGAGATGCAGACTATCGAGCACCGTCTGCACTTCGTCTATAGCATCGATCTGAAGCTGCACCTTTCCGCTAGAGAGCACGTCGTCGATCTTCCTTTTCGCTACCAGCCCAGCGAACACCGCCTCTCCAGCTTTCCTGACCGCGAACTCCCGCCGTTCTTCGCCGATCGGATCCGCCATGCCGAAGAGGTACTCCGCCGGATCGCTGACCGTGTACTGAATCGTCGCTTGCAGCTCGACGATATTGGTGTCGCCGGTCAGCCACTGCACTTCGTCGTCGGTAGGCTTCAGACCCCGAGCCTTCTCGACCAACCGGAAGCCAAGGGGCATCGTTCGCACTTCGGTCGTGCTCACCCGAATCAGCTTCTCGAAAGGCCAAGGCAAGGTCACACTCATTCCCGAGGGAACCACGCGGGTCACCGCTCCGAAACGGAGCACCACGCCCGACTCGTTCTTGCTCACCGTCCCGAACGAGGACCGGCCCGCGAGCACGACGAGCACGATCGCGACAACGGCCGCAATTGCCACCCCTCCTCTTCGCGCTCGCTCAGCCATCTACTTTCCCCCCTCCGGGCTCTGCAGTACCTCCAGGAGCTCATGGTCGGCGGGCAGAATCACCGTCGATTTGACCCCGAGCACTTCGTCGAGAACTTCCAACGACCTGAGGAAACGGTAGAGATCGGGATCCTTCCCGTAGGCGTCGGCATAGATCCGCGCGGCCTCGGCATCGGCTTCACCGCGCAGCTCTCGAGCCTTTCGATCGGCCTCGGCCAGCAGCTTCGCCTCTGCGAGATCGGCCTCGGCCTTGATCTTCTGCGACTGCTCCAACCCTTCCGACCTAAACGCCGCCGCGAACGCTTGCCGCTCGGCCTCCATCCGCTGAAACACGGCTTGCTTATTCTGCGGCGGAAAATTCAGTCGCTTGATCCTAACCGCGCGCACTTTGATCCCGAAGCTCTGCTCGGCCTTGGCCCGCGCAACGCGGGTCACCTTCTCGACGATATCGGCCAAGTCGAACTCCTGGGGCTCGTGCGACACCAACGCGCTGAAATCGTGAGAGCTCAGAACGTCACCCACCACCGAGCGCAACACATCGGTGAGCCGCGCTTCGGCCCCCGCTCGACTCTCAACGCTCACCATATATTGGATCGGATCGTCGACCGACCAAGCCAAGAAGCTGTCCACGATGACGTTCTTCTTGTCGAGCGTCAGATACTCATTTGGGGCCGGGTCGAGCAGATTCACACGGCCGTCGATATGAACGACCGTCTCGATCGGTGGCGGCAGCTTGAAGCCAAGCCCGGCCTGGCCAGCGGTGCGCAGAGGCGCGCCGAAGCGCTGCACAACCGCGAATTGGTTCTCTTCAACCACGAAGGTGCAGCTTCGGATCAGAGCGATGGCCACGGCGGCCGCCACGCACGCTACGACGATTCGTTTCAGCACTCTTTTCTCCCTCATGGGCCGACAGGGCCTCTGACGGCCGATCTCAGCCCTTGATCTTCCGAGGTCAAGACCACATCGACGTTATCGTCGAGGACGAACACCGAGCGGGCGCCTCTCAAGCTGCGTTCGGCCGCCTCCATTCGCAAGCGGAAAGGGGTGATCCGATCGCCACCGGCCATCACGTCTCGAATGCCGACGAATGCAGCCACTTCTCCTCTGGCTCCCTCGATCGCTTTGGCCTTGTCGGCTTCGGCCAGCCTCTCCGATGTGTATGCCGACGCGCGCGCCTGCGCTACCCGTTCGATCCGGTACTTCTCCGCCTCTCTCACTTGTCGCTCTTTGTCTTCGAGAGAGCTGGCCACGTCGCGAAACGCCTCATGCACATCCGCGGGCGCGTGGATGTCGAGCAGATTCACCGCCACCACTTCGATCCCGGCACCGATGTCATCGAGTTCCGCCTGAAGCGAACTCACCACTTCCGCCTCAAGCGATGGGCGGTTGGCGACCAATATCTCGCTGGCCGTGCGGTGCGCGGCCATGCAACGCAGACTTGCCTCCGCTAGGAAGCGGATCGAACGTTCCGGGGCAACGACACCAAAACGGTAGCTGTAGGGGTCGGCGACTCTATAGTGGACCGTGGCTCCGATCTGGAGAACGTTCTCGTCACCGACCATGACTTCCGTCCGCGCCACCTCGATCTCGCCCGAGACCGGCGAGCGGGCGGCCGTATCCGGTTGCGCCGGCCCTAAGCCGAATCCACGGATCTCGCCCGAACGAAACAACTCCACGCGGTCTATGGGGAAGGGAAGATGCCAATGGAGTCCGGGTGATGCGAACACCTCTTGCACCGCGCCGAAGCGCAGTGCGAAGCCGGTCTCACCTGCGTTGATGGCCGTTAGCCCGCTCGATCCCCATAGGAGCGCGAGGATCGAGAGAGCGATGAATCGGAAGGCCCGCGTGGTGGGATCGACGCCCAGTGGGGCGAAGAGACGGCGCAGATCGCTGGCGAATCGGCGAGCCAAATCAAGCTCGATCGCGTGCCGCAACAGTAGCCCCGATAGCGCCAAACCGCCAGCGATAGACAGCCATCCGAGCTCTTCGGGCGGGCGAATGATCGCCGTTGGCTCCATTCGAAGAGTCGCGTACACTCCGTTGACGAACCAGCCCATGAAAAGCGCACACGCCGCGATCGAGCTCACATAGACGAGAAGGATCCGCTTGCCGAGGAGGTTCTTCACGATGTTTAGCGTCGCGATGTTCGTCGCGGGACCGGCGAGCAGGAAGACAAGTGCCGCTCCCGGGTCGAGGCCCTTGGCGACAAGCGCGGCAGCCACCGGGGTGCTGGCGGTCGCGCAGATGTAAACCGGAACGCCAACCGCGAGCATCGCCAGCATCGAGACCCAGCCCCCGGGCAGTTGATCGCCGATGAAGTTCTCCGGAATCAGCACCATGATCAGCGCCGAGAGGATGAATCCGAAAACGAACGAGGGCGTGAGGTCGGCCATCAACGGGCCGAAGGCGTATTGGGCGGCGGCTCGGCTCGTGCCGCGTAGGCCGCCGGAACGGGGCTCGGCCGAGTCGATGGCGCCGGACCGATCGTTCGTCGCGCACGCGCAGTCGCAGCTCTCCTTATCCGAATCCGGAATATCTCTGTCGCCCCATCCCCTCTTCTCTATTGCATTGACCAAGCCCCCTGCCGCCATCGCCGTCACCAATGCGGAGATCGGTCTCATGATCGTCATGACCGGGTCCATGAGGGCCCAGGTGACACCGATCGAGTCGACGCCGGTCTCGGGTGTAGAGATGAGAAAAGATGTCGTCGCCCCTTTGCTGGCGCCTGAGCGCTTCAAAGCTACGGCGGTCGGCACGACGGAGCAGGAGCAGAGCGGAATCGGAACTCCACAACAAGATGCAATGGCCACCGATCGCATGTTGCTCTTGCCGAGGTGTTCGAAAACCTTGTCTTCTGGGATAAGGATCTTCAGATAGCCGGCGATGAGGAAACCGATGACGAGGAAGGGCCCCGATTCGCAGAGAACGACCCAGATCGCCAGCAGCCAGTCGGTGACGAAGGGAATCATGCTCCGACCCCGTGGACGAGCATGGTGACGGCAACTCCGGCGGCGAGCAGCGACACTTTCGCCAGACTGTCTTCGCGATGATGAAAGACTTCGGGTAGGAGCTCGCCGACGCACACGAAAAGAAAAGTGCCGGCGGCGAGGGCGGTGACGACAGTCATTCCAGCCTGTCCGAGATGGGCAGCCGCCGCGTTTCCCACGAGCAGCCCGATCGGAGTGATGGTCGAGAAGACGGTGATCAGCAGGCAAATTTTGGACCGCTTCATCTTGGCAAGCAAGAGAACCGACGCGAGCGAGAAGGAATCGAAGATCTTGTGTGCGATCGTGGCGAGGAGCAAGGTGCCCACGAGCAGGCCGCGGCCGGCCATCACCGCCAAGGCGAGTCCCACGGTGAAGGAGTGGACCGAAAGGCCGACGAGCGCCGCGTAGCCGACCGCGCGGTGGCGATGAAGGTCGTCGTGATCGTGGGTTCGAAGTAGCAACGCTTCGAATAGGTATACGCCAAGAACGCCCACGAGCACGAAGAACCAGGCGCGGTCGCCCTGCACGAAGGTCGCCATCGTTCCTTCGGACGGCAGAGGCGCGGCGTGCTCATCGAAGGGTTCCGATTCGAGCACAGAGGCTTCCCAATGGTGACTGTGCTCGTCGCCGACGGCGTCCAGCGAGGGAAGGAGGTGCAGAAAGACTGCCCCGAGAAAGATGCCGGTTGAGAAGGCGAGTGCGACGTGGAGGAGGCGCTCGGTCCACCGAACCCGGAGCGAGGCCAGGCCTCCGAACAAGGTGGCTAGGAAGAGGATTGCGGCGTTCAGCATCTGGTCGATGGTTTGGCGAAGGCGCTGGTGAAACGAAACGTGCAGGCTAGCACATCGGATCGCGACGAGGTTCAAGGTTGCGTCCCTTTCTGCCGGGATGCTCCCTCTTCGCAGAGGTGGGTCAGGGCGTCGGAGACGATGCGGGCGACGTGGTGGTCGGCCAGGGAGTAGACGATCTCTCGACCGCGGCGCTCGCCGCAGATCAGGCGGGCGGAGCGCAAAACACGCAGATGTTGCGAGACGAGGGGTTGTGGTAGATCGAGGAACCTCGCCAGATCGTGAACACAGGCGCTCTCGGTTGCGAGCCGGAGCGATATCGCCAGTCTGCGCGGGCTCGCCATCGTCTTGAAAAGCCCCGAGGCCGCATCGATATCCTCAGGCGAGTGACGGTTCATTTGCGCATACTATAGCAAGAGGATTCGCGGGTCCCCTCCCGCCGCGTCCAAATCGGTTAGCTTCTTCCTGATTGGACAAAAAGGAACCCGAAATGCGCAAACCTATCCTGGTCTTCTCGGCCACGGCACTCAGTGCCGTCGCGCTTCTGCTTGCTGTCGTAGATTCGCCCTCGCCTCCCGAAGAAAAGAAGCGCCCCTCCGAAAGCGAGTGGATCAAACGCACCTTTCCTCACTTCGACGCAGCTCCGGGCGCTGTGGCCGAGATGATCGCCGAGGCGCAGGCCCATCGCGTGAGGCCGAGATTCCATGCCGCCGACTACGGCGCTTGGGAGCTCGCGGGGCCGACCAATATCGGGGGGCGGATCACCGACATCGAATTCGACCCGAGCGACGGCGACATTGTCTATGCAGGGGCGGCCACCGGGGGCGTATTCAAGTCGATCGACAAGGGGAACACATGGGTTTCGATCTTCGATGATCAGGCTGCGCTCTCTTGCGGCGATCTCGCGATCGATACGAACGACACTCAGCTGCTCTACGCGGGGACGGGAGAGGCGAACGGAGGTCACAAC
>CAZFNT010000090.1:5251-10821 GCA_964520315.1 uncultured Gemmatimonadota bacterium | reverse complement strand
TTTAGGTTCCAGTGGGCAAACCCCGTGGGGGTTCGAGTCCCCCCTCTCGCACCAGACACCAGAGGCGGAACCGGCGCGACAAGAGAGGAATCAACGTGCACGTCGAAGTGCTCCAGGAGCCCTCCTGGAAACGACGCATCCAGATAGAGGTCCCCGCGGATCAGGTCACGCGTGAGTACGACGAGGTCTCGCGCAGGTTTCAGCGGACCGCCAGCCTGCCCGGTTTCCGCAAGGGCAAGGTCCCCAGCAGCCTGGTTCAGAAGTCGTTCGCCGGCAAGATCCGGCAGGAGGTCGTCAATCGACTGCTCGACGACGCCTATAGGAACGCGGTTCGCGAAGCCGACATCAACCCGATCTCTTATCCCACGATCGACAAGCTCGAGTTCAATCTCGGCGAGCCGATGACGATCCACGCGATCGTCGAGGTCAAGCCGGAGTTGGAGTTCGTGGACTATAAGGGCATGAAGCTAGTCCGCCCCCCCGCCGCGACCACCGACGATGACGTGGACCAGGCCCTGGAGAACCTGAGGGAACGACAAGCTCAGTACCTCTGCGTCGAGGGCAGATCCGCCGAGGCTGACGACATGGTGATCGTCGATCAAGAGGCCCATGACGAGGCAGGTCTGAAGATCCCCAAAGGGAGCGGTGAGGACTTGGCGATCCCCGTGGGGCGCCGGCTCACCCGTCCCGAGTTCGAAGAGGCCCTGATCGGCGCCGCAGCGGGAGACGAGCGCAAGGTCCAGGTGGATTTTCCAGCGGACGCGGACGATCCCGCCTTTGCCGGCAAGAGCGTAACCTTCACACTCTTCGTCAAAGAGGTGAAGCTCAAGGAGCTGCCCGAACTCGACGAGGATTTCGCTGCTGAGATCGGCGATTTCGAGACCCTCGACGATCTTCGCTCCGGTGTTCGCGCCGACCTGGAGCGCCAAGCGGCCCAAAGGGCCGAAGAGTCGTTGCGGGCTCAGCTCGTCGAGATCCTGGTAGAGAGAAACCCCTTCGATCTTCCCTCGGCGATGGTTGAACGCTATCTCGACAGCGTGGTGGAGTCGTCCGCGGCGCAGGCCCGACGCGATCCGCGAGAGGCTGCGCGCTTCGACCCCGATTCCGTGCGGGAGCAGCACCGAGAGATGGCCCAGAGGCTGATCCGTAAGACCCTGCTTTTCGAGACTATCCAGAGGCTCGAGTCGATCGTGGTGAGCGAAGAGGATCTCGACGAGCACGTTGCCCGGATCGCGGAGATGAGCAACCTTCCGCCGAGAAAGATGCGCATCTCTCTCGAAAAGGAGGGCAAGCTCGCCCGCCTTCACGACGAACTACTGGAAGAGAAGACCTTCGGCGCGTTGATTGCACTGGCTGAAGTCGGAGAGACATCCTAAGAATGCCATGGGCTGACGGAGCAGCCCATGGCCTCGGAGTTGGAGCTGGCCGCTTCGCGGCAGCTCAACTCCGGGTGTTCGATCTGGTGTTCGATCTGGTGTTCGACCTGGTGTTCGACCGGACATTCGACTGGGCAGACATAGAAGAAAAGAGGAGAGAAGATGAAGGCCTACAACCGAATCCCGGGTGTCTGGGAGCGAACCTCTCGCGGCGACCAGCCGATGGACATCTACACCAGGTTGCTGCGAGACCGGATCGTCTTCCTGGGGACTCCGGTCGACGACGATGTCGCGAACGCGATCATCGCGCAGCTTCTCTTCTGTGCCGCCGACAATCCCGAGCAGGATATCAATCTCTACATCAACTCGCCGGGTGGCCTGGTCTCCTCCGGGCTCGCGATCTACGATACGATCCAGTATATACAGCCCGACGTTGCGACCTGCTGCATGGGGATGGCCGCATCGATGGCGGCGATCCTCCTCTCCGCCGGCACGCCGGGCAAACGCACGGCCCTGGAGCACTCTCGCGTTATGATTCATCAGCCGATCGGTGGCATCGGTGGCCAGGCATCCGATATCGCGATCCACGCTCAAGAGATGATCAAGGTTCGCGGCGAGCTGAACAACATCTTGGCTCGGCACACTAAGAAGGATGTCGGCGCGGTGAAGGCCGACACAGACCGGAATTTTTTTATGAGCGCCGCGGAGGCGCGTGATTACGGCATCATCGACGACATCATCAAACCATCTGACGAGAACGACGACGCCGGGTGAGTTCGCTAGAGCGGCTCGAGAGATAGAGCAGTGGACCCACACAGGCACGGAGCAATGAGCCCATGACACGCAGCACTGGTGGACAGGGAACGCTTCGCTGCTCTTTCTGCAGCAGAGGCCAGGACACCGTAGACAAGCTCGTCTCGGGCCCCTCGGTCTACATCTGCAACGAGTGCATTCAGCTCTGCAACGAGATTCTCGCCGAGGACGTCAGCTACGAGGGCCGAATCCACCCGGACGGCCTGCCGAAGCCGATCGAAATCAAGGAGTCTCTGGACGAGTATGTGATCGGGCAAGAGCGCGCGAAGCGTGTGCTCGCGGTCGCGGTCTACAACCATTACAAGCGGATCACTTCGATCAAGGCCCTCAAGGATGTAGAGCTCGATAAGGCGAACATCCTCATGGTCGGTTCGACCGGAACCGGCAAGACCCTCCTGGCCGAGACTCTCGCCCGTACCCTCAAGGTGCCTTTCGCTATCGTCGACGCGACGACCCTCACCGAGGCCGGCTACGTGGGCGAAGATGTCGAGAACATACTCGTGCGACTGCTCCAGGCGGCCAACTACAACGTCGCCCAGGCCGAAACCGGGATCGTCTACATCGACGAGATCGACAAGGTCGCGCGCAAGGCCGACAACCCCTCGATCACCCGCGACGTTTCCGGCGAGGGCGTTCAGCAGGCCCTGCTCAAGCTGCTCGAGGGCACGTCCGCGAATGTTCCTCCGCAGGGCGGCAGGAAGCATCCACAGCAGGAATATATCCAGATCAACACCAAGAACATCCTCTTTATCTGTGGGGGGGCGTTCGACTACCTCGACAAGATCGTGGAGCGTCGGATCGGTCGTCGCACGATCGGCTTCGGCGGCGGCGAGGACGAGCAGAAGAGCGCCCCCACCGTGCCGAAAGGGGACTCTCAGGCAGAGGCCGACAAGGCGACTCTTCTGGAAAGACTGGAGCCGGACGATCTTCTCCGCTACGGACTGATCCCCGAACTCGTCGGGCGACTGCCGGTGGTCACCTCGCTTCGACCTCTCGACCGCGATGCGATGCTCCGAATCCTCACCGAGCCGAAAAACGCGCTGACGCGCCAGTATCAGCAGCTCTTCGAGCTCGAGGACGTCAAGCTGAAGTTCTCGCCAGAAGCCCTCGAATCCGTGGTAGACATCGCCCGCAAGAAGGAAACGGGAGCCCGCGGTCTCAGGTCGGTGATGGAATCGATGATGCTCGACATCATGTACGACATCCCATCACGTGACGATGTTCTGGAGGTGCTGATCTCCAAAGACGTGATCGAGAAGCAGATCGATCCGATCTTCACGGTTCGGGATCGGAAGGCGCGCCGGCGGAAGGCTTAGGGACCGCGGATCGGCGCGATACACTCCGCCATGCACAGCGTCAAGCTCCTCGCGACAGTAGGTCGTGCACAGGATCCATTTCCAGCCCCTCGGCTGCCCGAGATCGCGTTCGCCGGTCGATCGAATGTCGGCAAGTCCACCCTGATCAACGCGCTGCTCAGGCGAAAGAACCTGGCCAGGGTCTCGAAGAAGCCGGGGAAGACCACGACCATCAACATTTACGAGGTCGATGACCTCTTCCACCTCGCCGATCTACCTGGATTCGGCTACGCGAAGGTGCCCGGGTCGGAGCGGGCACGCTGGGCGCGTCTGGTCGGCGCCTACCTCGAGCAGCGCCGCAACCTCGCGGGCATTCTCCACCTGGTCGACGGGCGACACCGCCCCCAACCAACCGATTTGCAATTGCGAGACTGGTTCGAGGGCGCTCAAATCCCCTTCATGGTGATCGCGACCAAGTTCGACAAGGTGAAGCGTTCGCAGCGCTCCGCGCGAATCAAGGCGATCGCCGAAGGGCTCGATCTACCTTCTCTGGACCACGTCTTGCCGGTGTCGTCCGAAACGAAAGAGGGCATGCGCGCGCTCTGGCGCGAGATTCGCCGTCTCATCGAGCCTGGCGATCCCGCCCCGCCGCCGCTCGCTGGAGAGCTCGACTCAGGCCTTGGAGAGAGCTGAGAGATGAAGGGCATCTACCTCGATCACAACGCGACCACGCCTCTGCTCCCAGAGGCGTTCGAAGTGATGGCGGGCGTCCTTCGAGACAGCTTCGGCAACCCATCGTCGTCCCACTCCCACGGGCGTGAGGCCCGCGCCCTCGTAGACCGCGCGCGCCGCGAAGTGGCCCACCTCATCGGCGCTCGCCCCTCGACGATCGTTTTCACTTCTGGGGGCACCGAGGCCGATCATCTGGCCCTCGGAGGAGTGTTGGACAAGGGCGACCACGTGGTCACCTCGACGATCGAGCATCACGCCGTGCTCGATGAACTCCGCGAGCTCGAGAGGTGCGGATCGATCAGCCTCACCGAGGTTCCCGTAGGGCGCACCGGGGCCGTCGATGCGGACCAGATGCAGGGCGCTCTGCGAGACGACACCGCACTCGTCTCACTGATGTTCGCGAACAACGAAACCGGAGTCGTTCAGCCGATCGAGGCGGTGGGCGCCGGCTGCCGCTCGCGAGGCATCCCCTTCCATACTGACGCGGTGCAGGCGGCGGGCAGGCTGCCGATCGATGTCGGCTCGCTACCGGTCGACCTGCTTGCGCTCTCCGCGCACAAGTTCGGCGGGCCGAAAGGGGTGGGTGCGCTCTACCTGCGTCGAGGATTTCGGTTGCGCCCCCTGCGTCATGGTGGGGAGCAGGAGCGCCGTCTGCGACCGGGCACCGAGAACACATCCGGTATCGTCGGGATGGGAGCCGCGGCGCGCATCGTCGGCGAGGAGCTCGAGTCCGAGGCGCCACGGATTCGGAATCTGCGCGATTCGTTTGAGTCGGAGCTAGCGCGGCAAGTGCCTGGCATGTGCGTCAACGGAGCGGGCTCGGATCGGGTCCCCAATACAACTAGCCTCACCATTGACGGTGTCGATGCCGAGGCGCTTCTCCTCCTCCTCGACATGGAGGGGATCGCGGTCTCGGCAGGCTCGGCCTGCACGACAGGAGCGGCGGCGCCCTCTCACGTACTCACCGCCATGGGCCTCGATTCGCGGCAGGCGGCCGGCACCCTTCGCATCGCCTGGGGCCGCGTCAATGACGCAAGCGATCCGCCGCTTCTGCTCCGCGTGCTCCTGTCGGCCGTGCAATCGCTGGGGCGGGACGGATGAGCCCTGCACTCCTGGTAGCGCTCAGCGGAGGCGTCGATAGCTCGGTCGCATTGGCGGCGATGGTAGAGGCGGGTCACCGCGTCATCGCCGTCACGATGCGCACCTTCTGCTACGCCGATGAGGCCGCCATCGAGTCTCCAAGATCCTGCTGCGGTCTCGAGGGGATTGCCGATGCCCGCTCCGTGGCGCAGGTCCTCGGCGTTCCGCACCATGTGCTCGACCTCGCTGATCTCTTCCAGACGCAGGTGGTCGA
>CAZFNT010000090.1:1669-5241 GCA_964520315.1 uncultured Gemmatimonadota bacterium | reverse complement strand
GATTTCGTCTCGGAGTACACCGCCGGTCGCACGCCGAACCCCTGCATCCGCTGCAACACCCTGGTGAAGTTCCCCGCGCTGCTGGAGCGCTTCCAAGCACTGGGTGTCGAGGCATTGGCCACCGGTCACCACGCCCGCATCGTGCGCGGCGCCACAGGGGCGCGCCTGGCCCGCGGCGCCGATCGAGCCAAGGACCAATCGTATGTACTCTGGGGGCTCTCCCCCGAGATGCTCGCCCGGATCCACCTCCCGATCGGGGAGATGACCAAGACCGAGGTGCGCGCACGTGCCCGCGAGCTGGGTCTGGTGACCGCGGAGAAGCCGGAGAGCCAGGAGATCTGCTTCGTCCCCGACGGTGACCACGGCGCTTTCGTGGGCGAGCGCCACCCCGACGCCCTCCGTCCCGGCCCGATTCTGAACAGCGCCGGCCAGCGGATCGGAACGCATCGCGGCATCGCGCGCTACACGATCGGGCAGCGCAAGGGGATCGGGATCGCATCGCCGGAGCCGCTCTATGTGAGGGCGATCGATGCCCGCACCGGAACAATCACGGTAGACGTCGAGGACGGCCTTCGGGTCGACCGGTGCTGGATCGACGAGGTCAACGTCCTCGCGGAACTGCCTCGAGACACCTGGATCGACGGAGTGCTCGCCCAGTTTCGGGTCCACCAAGACCCTTGGCCGGCGCGCGTTCGACTCGAGGAACGGTCCGCCAGGATCGAGCTATCGAGCCCCGCCGTTGGGATCGCACCTGGTCAGAGTGCGGTTATCTATCGAGGAGAGGTTGTCATTCTTGGGGGGGTGATGAACCGCGCAAGCCTGCATGCGCCCGGCCTCTCGGCATGACCGCCCGCTTGCGCCGTCGCGCGGTATTTCCGGCGATAGCGCTCTCTCTCGCATCTTTTTGCGCTGCCGCCGGACCGATCGCCCCCGGATCGGCGGCGTTCGAGGAGCGCTTCGAATCCCAAGTCGCTCCCTTGATGAGAGTGCACACTCCGAGAGAGATGGTCCTGCCCGTGGAGTGGTTGATCGAGAGAGCGCAGGGCTCGCTCGCCCGACTCGTGGAAGAAAGCGGCCTGAACACTGAGGGCGGGATCGACGTCGTGTTCGCCGGCAGCGACGAGCTTTTTCAATGGGTCACGGGTGGGCTCGTGCCGGAATGGGGCACCGGGGCCGCCCTCTCGGCCCGCCGGCTGATCGTCATCCAGTACTCCGATCAGTACGAACGGCAGCCCGCTGAGCTCGATCGCGTCTTGACGCACGAGTTCGCCCACGTTCTGCTGGGGTCGATCGACGCAACCGTGCCTCGCTGGTTCGATGAGGGGCACGCGATGTTCCGCTCCCAGCAGCCGGACCCCTCGATGCTCCTGACTCTGGCGCGGGCGGCGGTCTTCGATCGTTTGCTGCCCCTGCCCGCCTTGGCCGATTCCTTCCCCGAGTCGCTGGGCTTCGCTCGATTGGCCTACGTGGAGAGCTACGACGCGGTGCGTGGCATCGAAGAATGGTGGGGCGATAACGCGCTGAAATGGATGCTCGCCGATCTCGCCGCCGGCAGCTCCTTCGATGAGGCGTTGATCCGAACGACCGGGCTCTCTCCCGCGGTCTATGCGGCGCTCTGGCGGGAACGGGTGCGCGAGCGCTACGGCCTGCTCGATGCCTTCGGAGGGGGTACCTTGCTCTGGGCGCTGGTGGCGTTGGGCGCCCTCGTCGGTGCGGTCGGCCGCCGGGTTCGGCTCAAGCGCCGGCGCGATGCGATGGACGACGATGCGCTTGACGGAACTCCGGCCGGTCGGTCAGACTGTGGCTCTTCCGGTCCTTCTCGTTCCGAGCCGCCACCCACCAATGGGCGACTTCCGAGAGGCGACGAAAGCCCGGAGGGCTAGTCTAATTGGTAAGGCGGCGGTCTTGAAAACCGCTGGGTGAAAACCCTTGGGGGTTCGAGTCCCTCGCCCTCCGCCAAAATGCCGCGCGTCGTCGAATGCTGGTTCGGCGATGCCCAGGAGAGGTGACCGAGCGGCTGAAGGTGCTCGCCTGCTAAGCGAGTGAGGGGGCAACTCCTCCGAGGGTTCGAATCCCTCCCTCTCCGCCAGCGCCGCCGCCCCGGGCCCCACGGCTCGGGGCGGTTTCGGCGTCGGCGCAAGACCACCAACCACGCCTCCTCTGGCGCCTGCAAGGCGCCGTGACCCAGCGCCGCAAGAGAATGCGGTCACAAGAGATCGAGCGGGCTGAGCACCGCCGGGGCGATGGTCGTCATCACATGCGTGTAGATCATCGTGGTCTCGACGTTCTTGTGTCCCAGGAGCCTCTGGATGGTTCGAATGTCGACCCCCTTCAGCAGCATACGAACTGCCAGGCCAGTTCCCGGCTGGCGTTGGGATACTTGAGGTGAAGAGCGTTAGGCAGGGGCGCCTCTCCCGCTCCCGCCAGCAGGTCTGCCTCGTGGACCGACCGGACCTCCGCGATCTGCCTTCGAACACCCGGGACGAGGCGCTTCGCCAACAAGGTCAGCCGGTCGTTGTTCCCTTTCCCTTCGCGCACAGTGATCGAGCCCCCATCGAGGTCGAGATCCTTGACCCGAAGCCGGACTAGCTCGCCCAGACGAAGTCCGCCGCCGTAGAGCAGCTCGAGCATAAGGCGCCGGGTACCCCGCAACTCGGCGAGAATGGCCCGAGTCTCGTCGACCGAGAGCACGACCGGCAACTTCCGACCCTGCTTCGCCCTCAAAGTGTTGCCCATGTCGCTCAGTTCGACACTGAAGACGTTGCGATACAAGAAGAGAAGCGCATTGAATGCCTGATTCTGCGTCGCCGCGGAGACATTCCCCCGAGTGGCGAGGTAACTCAGATACGCCCTGGCGTCAGCGCTGGATGGAAGCGTTTCTCCATCCCCCCCGGACATATCGCACAGAGCGCCCGGCCCAACTCATATAGCTTCGCACCGTGCGCGGGGAGTATCGCTTGATGCGCATCAACCCGCGCATTTCCCCAAGAACGTCTTCTTGCTCACATGCGGCACTCTCGTCGGTGTCGCCAGGGCTTGAGATTCCGGTTCCGGATGGCGACGGTCGGAATTGAGCGAAGCAAAGTGTCACCGCATCCCCCGCCTGCCGAATCTGCCAATCCTCGGCACCTTCGCGTTCTAGTTTTTCGAGGAAGGAGGGAAGCCCATCGCGCCAGGAAACCTGTGGCGTCCTCGCCTGACATGCCAGAAACCGATCCACCCAGCGGACGAAGAAGGGGATTCGCTTCGCCGGCGCAAGGCGCCGATCGCGCATCCATGCGGCGTAGTCTGATAGCAGAGTGTCGGTCATATCATCGCTTCTCAAGACGGCGGTTCATCGATGCTGGACGCATGCGTTTGGGCGCCCGCGACGCGGATCAAGCGCTGATCCCCCATCGGGCAGCTCTTGATCCGTGCCCGCGGGCTCTTCCCGCTCGTCCGTGCCGGTGACGACCGTGCTCCCGTTGATCGCCCCGGGCCGAAGACGCGCCCTACGACCGCGGAACCGGAACGATGCCGCCCAGTTGCTCTCGCCGAGATGTCACAGGCACGCCAGCTTTTCGATTCCATGG
>CAZFNT010000090.1:0-1659 GCA_964520315.1 uncultured Gemmatimonadota bacterium | reverse complement strand
CAACGAGCCGCCTTGCCGTGCTCCATAGATTTCGGCATAGCGACCGAATCGCCCGCATATAAGGGTCGTGACATCCGATGCCGAGCTTCGCCTCACCGTCGCATAACGCGGCGCTCCGCGCGCTATGCCGCCCTCCCCGTCCAGGTCGGTTGGTCACCCACGCCGCACTGATCCGTGCTAAGCTCTTCTGGGGTTGCTCGTTGGCATCTCAACCTGTTGCCGCGCCAGCCGAATCCCCGAGTGATCAGCAAGGCGACCGAGTGGCGCGGGGACGGGGATTGTGGCGGCTTGGGTACTAAGTTGTTCGACAGGCGGAAACGACGAGAAAGCGCGACGAAGGAGAATGATTGATGGCGCCAGACCGCTTTCCTGGGGGATCGAGATCGCGTGTGAACCGCGCCGGGGCCAATGTTCGCGCGGCTGCCGGTACGCTCGACGACTTGGACGTGATCGAAGAGTGGCGAGCTGCGCATCGCAGTGTCCTGAACACCTTTCAAGCGATCCTCCGCACGAAGCTTCGATATTCGGAGGCGGTTGTGGCTCAAAGGCATAAGCGACGATCCACAATCTTTGACAAGCTTCAGCGATTTCCGAATATGCAGCTTGCGAGGATGGACGATGTCGCGGGTTGTAGAGCGATCTTCAATAGCATCGATGAACTGAGGGAGTTCAGGTCGGAAATGCACCGCGCGCGATTTAGGCACAGTCTTAGGAACGCTGTCGACAAGTATGATTACATCGCAAACCCGAAGCCCACCGGTTACCGAGGCGTACACGATGTATACGCATACGACGTGCAATCTCGGGTAGGGCGACACTTGAAAGGACTCCTGGTCGAGATACAATATCGAACTGATATTCAGCACGCTTGGGCCACTTCCGTGGAGATCATTGGGCACATCACCGCAAGTCAGCCGAAATTCGAGAGGGGAGATATTCGATACTAGAAGGCAATGGCGCTGGCGAGCGAAGTGCTTGCTCGGGCCCATGAGGATGCGACGGGCCCCTTCCCAGCCCTGTCGAACGTAAAGGTCGTGAGCCGTTTTCGCCGCATGGACAATCAATTGCATCTGTTAGACATGCTCAGAGGGTTGAACGAGACGGATCTGACTTCATCGAGGAGCAAGAATGCCATTCTACTAATTGGCGACGACGGAGAGCTCGAGATTCGGTTCTTTCGGTACGCCACCGGCGCTCTGAACGCCCTGTTTCAGCTAGAGAGGGAGAAGAAGAGCCGCGATATTGTCCTTGTGCGAGCCGATACAAGCGACGAAGTGCGATATGCTTACAGGAACTACTTCTCAGATGCGAGAGGATTCATTGATCTCGTCGAACAGGGTTGCATGAGACTTGCTGGGAAAGTGAACGGCACCGGGAAGAAGAAGCTTAGGTTCAAGTTAGAAGCGCACCACACTGCGTCATCCATGGAACACCTCCTCCGGGGTTCTGTAGCCGAGTCTCTTTCTTGGTCGTGAGTTGAGGATCTTGGCAATTCGGTTGCAGTGGATCTGGGTGATGTGCTCCATGCTGGTTCTCTTGGGCAGGTACTGTCGGATCAGACCATTGGTGTTCTCGTTGGTCCCGCGCTCCCACGCGTGGTGAGGAGTCGCAAAGTAGTAGCTCACCCCAGTGGCCCTCTCCACCTTCCGATAGGAGTGA
>CAZFNT010000089.1:9729-10876 GCA_964520315.1 uncultured Gemmatimonadota bacterium | reverse complement strand
AGATGCGTAGCCGGAACCGGCGTCGCGGGCCCCTAGCCCGCTTTATGCCCAGAACCCCAATGCCGGCCCATCCAGTCCCCGAGATTCAGAAGATCCTGCTCGACGCTTGCCGCGGCCGGCGGATCGGGCGTGCGGTGGTGCTTGCACCCGAGGGCGAGCTGGGCGGGGTTCGGGCGCTGAGACTGGAGCGAGAGGTCGATCGCGCGATCGGGCGCGGCGATGTGAGGATCGTGCTCGATCTCAGACGGGTGGGGAGCATTACCGGGTCGGCTGTCGCGACCCTGATTCGCTGCGTGGCGGCTGCGCGAATCGCCGGTGGCGACCTGCGCGCGGCGCGAATGAGAATGACTGTCCGTCACTCACTGGCGCTCGTGGGGGGCGCGCATTGGCTTCGGCCTCATCGCACCATCGAAGGAGCTTGCGCCAGCTTCGCGGAGGAGGAAGCGCGAGATGATTGACCGCACGGCCGCTCTGGGGCCCGAGGCCAGGCTCTCCGAGACCGAAGAGCATGCGGGAGTAAGCGCCGAAGAGCTGCCTGAGCTCTTGCGGGAGGCCCGCCACTTCCACTGCAGCTTGGCTGAGCGGATTCGCACCTACCACGACGCTTCGGCCGACGCCGACATCGACGAAGCGGTCAAGGAAGCTCACTCCATCAAGTCCCTCGTCGCCTTCGCCAGAATCGATGAGCTGACCCGACTCTGCCACCTCTTGGAGGAGGCGTTGCAGGAACTCCGCCGGAGGAAGGGAGCTAGCCGCCGAGACCTCTATGCGCTCATCGAAGAGGCTTGCGGAGCGCTCGGCGAAGCATTCGATCTCACCGAATCGGAGGGACGCCCGCGGGTTCCCGAGTCGATGGACGAACTCACCCGCAGGATCGATGCCCGAGTGCGGGGTGTTCGGATCGGCGATCCCGGCGAGGAGTATCGCGTGGAGATTCCGGAACCGCTTCGCCGCGCCTTGACCCCGCCGGGGCGCGCCGCACTTCTGTCCGCCATGGCCGAAGAGCTGCCGGTTCTCCACGTCACGCGCGTTCTCCCGCCGGGCCGGACGCTCACGGAAGAGTGGGCGGCCGCGGGTCCGCCGGGCATGATCCTGGCTCGAGCGATGGAGGGCGAGTTCGAGAGCACGGGGTGGGCGGCGCGGGCCG
>CAZFNT010000089.1:5586-9719 GCA_964520315.1 uncultured Gemmatimonadota bacterium | reverse complement strand
CGGAGGAATCGCCGCCCACTATCTGACCATCCCCGGCTCTTGCGATCCATACGCCGCGACCACCACAACCGGGGCTCTCACCCGGCCCCTGCGCTACGTACGCCGCCTCAAACCCGGCGCGGATCCCAGCCAGATCCGCCTGCGGATCACCCCCTCGGACGAGGCAGCCCTTCGCGCGGCCACCGAGAAAGGCGAGGAGATCTGGATCGTCTCGGTCGATCACTCCGTCGACGATCCGATCCGGGAGGGTCGCTCGCGGCATGTATTCGAGGCGTTGCGAGAGCTGGGCGAGGTTCACCAGGCGGCCCCGCCGCTCGAGGAGCTGCGAGCGGGTGAATCTCACGGCGCCTTTCGACTGGTCGTGGGGGTCCGCGACGGCGCGGCGCCGATTCGCGACCTGTTGGAGAAGATCGCGGGCGACGCCGAGTGGGCGGTGCGGCCTTTCGTGTTCACTTCGAGCGATATCGAGCAGCCGCGCGGTGACGCGCTGACGGGCGGGCGAAGCTCTGTGCTGGTCGATCGCGCAACCCTGCATGCAATGACCACTCACGCCGGAGACCTCATCACCGGCGTGCAGACGATGCAGGACGAGCATGTCGCCGGCGCAAGCGATCTGCTCCTTGCGCGCGAGGCGCTCTCCGGTGCCATCGATGAGCTTCTGAGCGTTCCCGCCGAGAGGCTCTTCGCGGGGGTCGACCGATTGGCGCGGGATGTCTCCAGGCGCCGGGGACGTTCGGTGCGAACCGTGACCGAGATCGAGCCCGGTCTGCGGATCCCCCGGTGGATCGCCGAGTCGCTCCGCGATTCAATTCTGCACCTGGCGCGCAACGCGGTAGACCACGGAATCGAGGCGGCGGTGGATCGGGTGGAGGCCGGCAAGGCGCCGGTGGGAATCCTCCGCCTGGCCTTTCGCCGAGGTGAAAGCGATTGGGTTCTAGAGGTGGAAGACGACGGCGCCGGCGTCGATGTCGAAGCTCTGCGACCGAAGGTCCCCGAAGCGGACTCGATGCCCATGGAAGAGCTGCTCTTCGCCACCGGAGTCTCCTCTCGCGCGGAGGCCGATGACATCAGCGGCCGTGGCCTCGGGCTGGGGATCGTAAGGGACGCCGTCGACGCCCTGCGTGGACGTATCGACATCCGAACCTTCCCGGGCGAGGGGACGAGCTTCCGGATCGAGCTTCCGGATCGATCGGAGGAGGTCGAGTGATGCAGATCCATCAACCCTCGGAAGGGGATCAACACCCCGACGGGGGAATCCTCATTGTCGACGATTCCGGCTTCCTCCGTGCGAAGCTGCGGCGGGTATTGGAGAAGTTCGGCTACCAGGTGGCCGGCGAAGCCGAAGATGGTGGCGCCGCTGTGAAGATGTTCCAGGAGCTGCGTCCTTCGCTTGTCACGATGGATGTGGTGATGCCGCATATGGACGGTGTTCAGGCGGTTCGCGAGATCCGGCAGGTCGATTCCCAGGCGAAGGTGGTCATGGTGACCTCTCTGGGCCACCAGGAAAAAGTGCTGGAGTGCTTGCGTGCGGGCGCGGTTAACTTCGTGGTGAAGCCCTTTACGGAGCATCAACTCATGCGCGTGGTTCGGAGAGTCTTGCGGGACTGATCCGACCTTCTCGTCATTCGCCGCGTTGCGAGACTCTGAATCGGGGATTCCCGATGTGCCTTCTCGGCTCGGTTTGCGCCCTCTCGATCCTGGCGGCGCTCGGTGGACACCTGGTCCCGCCCGCGATACCCGGGGCTCCCGGGCGGCTCGGGGGCTACGGTGTGACCCCCGGAAAGAGCGACGTCGGTGGACCCCTACCGGCTCTGCACTACGAGAACATCGCCGACTCGATAGGCATCGGCGGCGATGCGCGTGCATGGGGTTTCTCGCTGCGTGACATCGACGCCGACGGAATGCCCGATCTCTACCTCGGGCACCACGAGTCGTCGCCCCGTTTCTTTCGCAACGACCTGACAGGCAGCGGCTCTTTCGTCGAAGAGCACCCGAGCTTCGCGAACTGGAGCGACTTCGCGGGCGCCGACCAGCACTCGGTTTCGATCGTCGATGCCGATGGCGACGGCTGTGTCGATCTCTACCAATGCGTCGGCTCCGCACGCGGGGGGAGGCCCGGCGACAACTGGTTGCTCTCGTTTCAATGCGGATTCGATCCGGTCGATCTATCGGCGGCCTCCGGCCTGCTCGATCCATACGGTCGTGGTCGCACGCCACTCTGGTTCGACTTCGATCTCGATGGGATCGCTGACCTTCTGCTGCTCAATGCACTGAGCGCCGGGAGTCCCTCGCGCCTCTTTCGTGGCCTCGGCGGCTCCGCCTTCGATGAGGTCCCGGACGGTGCCGGACTGCCGCTCGACCATCACTGGGTCAGCGGCCTCGCCGCCGACCTCGATGAGGATGGGGATTCCGATTTGGTGCTCACGGGGACCGCTGTCCAGCTTTTTCGGAACGACGCTGGGCTCTTCACCGATGTCACCGAAGCATCCGGAGTAGCTATCAACGCGCGAACTGAAGTCGCCTTGGGTGATGTGAATGGGGACGGTGTAGCCGATCTGATAGGGGTGTCGAGCGCCGCGTCGGCCGATTTGATCGGGCAGCCCGCAGCTGAGGAGCTGAAGTACGAGTTCCACCTGAGCGGACCCACTCTCAAGGGGGCTCGTTTCCTCTGCGTCGCCGATTCGATCTGGCTCAATCTGGTCATGCTCTACGCCGAGCGCCCAGAGGTGGTCTGGCTGGGGAGCGGTTCGGTGAACCCTGTGGAGCTTCCCCTCATTCTCTCCGCCGACGATTCGCTGCTGCTCGGTGAGCCCGATCTGCTCGGTATCGCTCCGGGAGCCTTCCTCTGGCGAGAGCCGACGGGCCACTGGAATCTGCGCGTGGCCGGGGAGGGCGAAGTCGAAGGATCGTTCGAGCGATCGGGCGGATGGCTGCGATTCGATTCCCCCATCGATTCGATCGAGACATTCGAGCTCCAGATCAACACGGTCAGCGCGAGGCCGAACCATCTACTCCAGGGTAATGGCGATCTCACATTCTCGGACGCCTCGGCGCGTAGCGGCTTCCGCGACCGACAGCTTCAGTCCCGCGACGTCGCGCTCGGCGACCTCGACAACGATGGCGACCTGGACATCTACGTGGTCAATGGCGGCATCGTGGAGAACTTACCGGATGGCCTCTACCTGAACTATGGGATGGGCCGCTTTCGAGAGCTATCCGAGGCTGTCGGCATCCCTTTCGAGCCGCGCGGATCGGGCGAATCGGTGGGCATCAGCGACCTCGATCGCGACGGCCAACTCGAGATTCTGGTGCTCAATGGCGGTGGCTTCAAGCCCTTCGTCGGTCCCCAGAGGCTGTTCCGAGCAACAACGAGGGCGGGCCGATGGCTTCTGGTGGCTCTGGATCAGGGGGCTGGCGACCCGACACCGCTTGGGTCCCGCGTCGATCTCTACGCCGGAGGCAAGCGACAGGTGCGCTGGTACGACGCAGGACAGGGCAACCGCAGCCAGGAAGACGCGTTCCTGCATTTCGGTCTGGGCTCGGCGACGTCCATCGACTCTGTAGTAGTCACGTGGCCCGACGGGAGCTCGTCCAGATCGATCGACCCCGGAACGAATCGGACGATCCATTTCCCGATCGAGTGGTAGGTCCTACACCACCCCCGGCAAAGGCCGTCCGCTTTCGTCCATCTTCTCCGCGGCCGGTCTCGGCTGCCCCGACTCGTTCCCCCGTCGCTCCATGACAACAGGCCGCGGCGCCTCGCGCTCCTTCACGTGCGTCGACACCACGCGCTCGACCACGAGCAGCTCCTCGCCCTCCGCCGCCACCTCGTAGACCGCCCGCTCGTCGGCTCGGTAGTCCACGGGACGCCCCCGCCCCAGATCGAAGAGCAGCTCTCCCTCGCCGCCCGATTCCCGCAAGTGTCCGACCTCGTCCCCCGCCCCGTCCGCCGCCGCGAAAGTGTGCTCGAAGCGCACCTGGATCCGCGCCAACCTGCCTCGCACGATCTTCTCGAGCTTGAAGTGCGAGGTCGTCTTCAGCAGCGCCACCACGCCGCCCACACTCTGAACCTCCTCTATTCGATCGGTGCTCCAAGTCGCCCCCGGACCCTTCCTGCGCCCCGCTACGCGCTG
>CAZFNT010000089.1:5229-5576 GCA_964520315.1 uncultured Gemmatimonadota bacterium | reverse complement strand
TGCGGGAGGAACGACACGAAGGTGTTCTGCCGCTCTTGATAGAGCCGGGCGTTCGGAAAGGCCGTCCTCGCTCCCGTCCGCCGGATCGAGCGGATCTCCCCGTCCGCCGCCAGAGATACTTCGTAGCCGAAATCGCTGCTCAGCGGCACCGAAAGCTCTTCGAGCAGTGTGTCCCCGTCCGCGCCGATATCGATCTCCGAAGCGCTCAGGTCGACATCGGGGTAGAGAACTTCGTAGCGCGCCGCCGCGCCCGGCGCCGACTCCAATGAACGAGCGACGCAACCCAGAGAGGCGACGATCCTGCTCACGTGCCCCGCGCCTGGCCTCCGCGTCGTCCGGCTCAAGCT
>CAZFNT010000089.1:0-5219 GCA_964520315.1 uncultured Gemmatimonadota bacterium | reverse complement strand
GTGGCTCTCGCTCGTGCCGCCATCACCCGTGGCATAGCTGAGCTCGCGGGCGCGCGGATCGAGATCGTGGCGCTGAGCGAAAATCAGTCCCGCGGTCGTCGCGAGAAGAACCGATCGCAGAATCATCGAAAGAGGGGTCATGGGCGGCTCCTGTGCACTCCGCGAGCGCAAGGCGCGTGCCCCGAAGCGCCTACAAGGAGCTAACCTATTGCAGGACAGAGCCTCCAGCGCTTCCTATACCCCCTCCACACCCCTGCTCACTTCCTCGTCCCGCCCGCAAACACGGTCAAATCCCCCGACATCTCGCGTCGAATACCCCTCGATCCGACTCACCGCCGGAAGAAGCTGCCCCACGGCCGATCGTGCCGCCTCGCTCCGACGCACGGCTCGGGCACGCATTAGGTGGCGGATCCTGGTTCGAGCTACTGCGTGTTGAGCAGCATCAAGAACTTCGCGTTGGTCTCGAAGCTTTGCATCTTGCCCAGCAGCATCTCCACCGCCTGCACCGGCGGCATGCTCGCCAGACCGCGTCGCAGCCGCTGCACCGGGATCAGCTCTGATGCGTCGTAGAGCTTCTCCTCTTTGCGCGTGCCGCTCCGGTTGACATTGATCGCCGGGAAGATGCGGCGATCGGCGATATCGCGCGAGAGCTCCAGCTCCCAGTTACCCGTCCCTTTGAACTCCTGGAAGATCACCTCGTCCATGCGGCTGCCGGTCTCGATCAACGCGGTCGCCAGAATGGTCAGACTGCCGCCCTCCACAAGCGCCCGAGCCGCCCCGAAGAACTGCTTCGGCTTCTGCAGCGCCCGGGAGTCCATGCCGCCCGACATGATCTTGCCGCCATGGGTGAGGTCCACGTTGTGGGCGCGCGAAAGGCGGGTGAGGGAGTCCATCAGAATGACCACGTCACGGCCCGACTCGACCAGGCGCTTGGCCCGCTCCTGAGTCACCTGCGCGACGCGAATATGGTTCTTGACCGGCATATCGTTCGAGGAGTGGATGACCTCTCCCTGCACCGAACGCCTGATATCGGTCACCTCTTCAGGGCGCTCGTCCACCAGGAGCACGATCAGGTGCACGCCGGGGTTGTTCGCCGCGATCGCATCGGCCATCGCTTTGAGCACCATCGTCTTCCCGGCTTTCGGGGGCGAGACGATGAGTCCTCGCTGCCCCATGCCCACCGGAGCCATCAGATCCATGACGCGCCCGGTTAGATTGTCGGAGAGGGTCTCCATGCGCAACCGCCCGGTCGGATCGGTCGGGGTCAGATCCGCGAAGGGCGGACGTATCTTCATCTCTTCGGGCTCGAGGTCGTTCACCTTGTCGACCTCTTGGAGCAGCGGCCCACGGCCCCCCTCTCGCGCGATCCCCGAGACGGTATCGCCCTCTCTGAGGCTCAGGTCTCGCACGATCTCCTTCGGCACGTAGGTGTCTTCTTCCGAGGGGAAGTAGGAGTTCTCGATGCTCCGCAGGAAGCCTGACCCCGCCGGAACTACCTCGAGCACGCCGCTCACGTCGATCGGCGGCCCGACCGGCTCCGCCAGACGTCTCTCGCGCGCGGGCTCGCGTACGCGCCCCCGGCCTCTGCCGCGTCCTCTACCCCTTGAGCGACCGCCGGCACCCCTGCCCTCGTTCCGTCCGCTCCCCCCGCGACCCCGCGACGAACGCCGCCTGCCACCCGAGCCGGAACCATCCCTCTCACCTCTCTCGCCGTCGCTTCGCCCGTTGCGAGACGCACCCCCACGAGACCGCCTGCGGCGCCTCCGCCTGGGCCGCTCCTCTCCTCCGCCTTCGCCGGACCCGGAGGATCCGCTTCGCTCTTCTTCTCTCTCGGTCATCGGGACTCCTGTGAATCGGTCCGCGGGAACTCCTCGGCGAGCCCCGCACGGGGCTCTTTCCGCGCCTCGCTACTACTTGTCGGCGATGCCCCTAACGGAATCGGTCGGCCCGCCATGAGGAGATGCTCGGGAGGCTGGGTAGCCCGATCGACACGGAACACCGCCGGATCGTCTTGCTCGAAAGGCCCGAGGGTGTGTGCTCGCCGGTCCCCAGATCGTCTCGGAGGGTCCAATTCCTACCGCGGTGGGGGTTCAAGACATGGAACGTACGGGTTGGACCCCAGAGAAGGTCGTCTTGGCCTCGTGTCGAACCGATTATCGTGGAGGCCATGTGGCTGTGTGAAGAGTAGCTCAGTTCTCTCTTTTTGTCGCGGGTTGCGATCGCGGTCCACCTCGGGCGGCGGCCGGGGCGGAATGCCCCGCAGCCAAATGCCCTTGCATGAACCTGCCGCTCCACCCACCATTGTACAATGAAAGGGCTTCTGATCGGAACCGCGTTTCACGGACAGGAAGGAGAGAGTAGAGCTTGAAGATCTCTCTCGGGATCCGCTTCGCCGCACTGGTGGTAGGGATTCTCGCGATCGTGCTCGGGACGGCCACCTACATCTCGATCGCCTCGCAGCGGGCGAAGTTCCTCGAAGTGATGGGAGGGGCATCGGCGATCGGCGTCGACCTGGTCGGCACCGAAGTCGAGCGGGCCTTGACCCACGGCGGCGTCGACCAGATCCAGGGGATTATCGACCGAGCCGCGAAAGCGACCCCGGTAGAGAGGATCTATCTGGTCGACCGTGACGGTGGCGTCGTCGCATTTTCGGGTGCCGAGAGGGCCGGCGACCCGCTCCCCGACATCTATCTGGAACTCGCCGAGTCCGCGTCGAAACAGCGTCGCGGACTTGGCCGCCGCGCCGGAGACGGGATCGACTTCCTGACGATCCGGGCGCTGCCGAATGGTCCGCGCTGCGTCTCCTGCCACGAGGGCGAGCCGAGCCCTCTCGGCCATCTGGCGATGGAGGTCTCGCTGGCCGCCACCCGCGAGTTCGTCCGGGGCCAGGCGGCTCTGGCGCTCATCGCCGCCGCCACCGCGGGGTCGATGGTGGCCCTTCTGCTCTGGGTCGTGGCTCGTCGCTGGGTGATCCGCCCCGTCGAGCGGCTGCGGCAGGGTCTCACCGCGGTCGAAGTCGGAATCCTCGATGTGCGTATCGACACGAGCGGGGGCACACCTGAGCTCAAGCGAGTCGCCGAAGCATTCAACGCGATGTCCGATCGCCTCGCCGCCGCCCGCCGCGCCGTGGAGCGCACCCACGCCGACAACCACGTTGCCGCCGACCACGCGATCTCTCTGAACACGATCGCTTCGGTGCTCGCTCACGAGCTTCGAAACCCGATGTCTGGAATCGGCGTGGCCCTCGAAACGATACGCCGCGATCTGCCCGAAGACCATCCCCACCGCGCTCTTATCGCTCAGGCGGAGCATCAGCTCGATCGGGTCAATCGCGAGCTCGACGACCTGCTGGCCTACGCTCGTCCCCCGCGCGAGGAGCTCCGCTGCAGCATCGACCTGGCACTCTTGGCAAGGCGGACCGCCGCCTTCGCGCGCCCCGGCGCAAGGGCGATCGATGTCGAGCTGACCGTCGACGTGGGCGAGGATCTTCCGCATGTCGATGGCGAGGCCGATCGGCTGGAGCAGGTTCTTCTCAACGTCATCCAGAACGCGGTTCATGCCGTGAGCGAGGGCGGCGGCAGCGGAGGCATGGTCTGCGTCGCAGTGCGCTCCGACCGGGCCGGAGACCTGATCATGACCGTAGACGACGACGGCCCCGGCATTCCCGACCACCTAGCAGAGCGCATCTTCGAGCCCTTTTACACCACCCGCAAGCAGGGAACCGGCCTGGGACTCCCGCTGGCGAGCAGAATCATCGAGTACCACGGCGGCACGATCCGTCTCAGCCGATCCCGCCTCGGGGGCGCCCGTTTCACGGTGTGTCTTCCCGGATGTTCAGGGTCCGCTCAAGAATGCGGGTCCACGCAGAAATAGCTAGGGACTCTTGCGCCCAGATGTGGTGCAGATGGGATGGAAAAGTCCCGAGCTGTTTCTTTCCGGACCCTAAGAGGAAGAGGGGGATTGGGGCGATACGCGCTCTCCGATCTCGATCCAGCTCGCCGACGCTCACCGCGACCGGCTGCGCGACTCCCGCGGGGCTGGGCAGCCGGTGCTTCTGAACACGTGCGCCGGGGGCGGCTCGCGGGCGGATCGCGCCTCCGCCGTTTCCCCCCTCTTCGAGCGCGACCTGCCCAATCCAGCGCTAGGATTGGATGGCGACCACACGCTCTTCGCCGACCAGTTCGAGACCGACACCGACGAGCAGGGGACCTGAGAATGGCCGTCATCCGCAGCCGGGGTCTCGGGGTCCCCCTTCGGTCCGCCGGGACAGCCGAAGAGAACCTTCGGGCGCTCGGAGAGCTCTGGACTTTCTTCGAACGCCTGTCAGGCCAGCGCTTTCCGCCAGGTGTGCACTGCTACCGCTCGATGCGGGTAGGAGATTCTAGCTGCGTTTCCGTCGGCCACCCGATCCACGCCGGGGTGCGGCGGGATACGAGTCGGCCCTCCCTCGGGCGGGCTTGCGGGTCCAGCGTGGCCGCCTGCGTGCCGAGGCCGCGGTGGACGTGCCGAATCGGGGTTCCGCGCGAGGCCGGGGGCAGATGTCGGTGCTTTCAGGGCAGACCTGCCCGCGCGGCCAGGCTCGAGGGTCTCGAACCGACCGGGTCTCAGTGGGGCTTGGAGCTCACGAGAAGTCGAAGCTCTCCTGGGGCGGGGGCCGTGCGGGCGCTGGCCTCGGCGGCTCGGTGGGCAGGCCCACGGCCAAGAGGATCTTGCGGATCGTCTCGGTGTTGGTGATGAAGGCCACGATGCGCATGCGGCCCTGGGGGCACTCCGGGCACTTGAGTCCATCGATCCCGAACGTTCGGGCCAGAAGCTCCGCCCAGGTCTTCTTCGAGAGCTGCCGCGCGGGGAAGTCGGGGAGATCGGGAAGCGGATCTCGGTCGTCGGCCAGGGCGCCGAGGGCGCCCTCTTCGTCCGCGCCGCCGGAGGTCTGGTGGCCGCAATCGCCATCGGTGCGGCGTGGGGTGGGCACGACGCGGGCGCGGAGCCGGGACCGAGGGGCGAGCACGCCGTGGAAGTGGATGAGGTGCAGCCGGGGCAAGGGCACGAGCGAGACCAAGCGCTCCGGGAACTCCAGAGGTGAGTACTCCACGAGGGCGGTGCCGTTCCTCTTGGGCCTCTTGAAGTGGTATCGCACGCTGCCGCTTGCGGTCAGCTCGAGCACCCCGCATTCCAGGAAGGCACGCAGCTCCTTCTTCACGAACCCCGGAAGCTCCCGT
>CAZFNT010000088.1:0-10937 GCA_964520315.1 uncultured Gemmatimonadota bacterium | reverse complement strand
GTGCCAAACAAAGTTACCTGTGAGGTTCATGAGGCTCTCCTATTTGAAACCGTAAGCGCGGGCGAACATTGTAGGTCGTGCGAAGGGGGGCGGAGGGGACGAACATCGAAGAGAGCGAGTGGGGAAACTGCGCATTGACTCACCGGTCTCCGCCATTCGCCGCCAGGCAGGCCCCATGGCTCCGCTCCAGCCGAACCTCCCGCCCTGCTTGCCCAAAGAACGACGGGGCTCGACGCGCCCCTCCGCGCGTACCTAGTCTCGACGTAGGGCGCGCCTGACCCCGGTCGCTCCACGGGCACAAAGGGCGCGACGTTCGAGGGAGCGGGGCCCTCCCGCTTCCACTGGGTGGATCGCGAAACGCAGCCCATTTTCCCACGCGATCCGTTAGGAATCTACCGCAGCAAGAAGGCTTCTCGCCCCCATCAAGCGATTCGCCACAACCGTCATCACCTTCCCCAGCGGCGACCCGTGCGCGCTCTTCAGCGTGCCCCGGAAACGTAGGTTGAGCAGAGCGTCGGTCCGGATTCGCAGATAGCGTTCGTCCTGACCGAAGTAGAGGCGGTGTAGAAGTGTCGGATCCTGCCGCAGGCGATTCGAGTGCTGCTCGCAGGTCAGTGTCGCGGTGTAGCCCGCCTCGGCCGCCAGGGCGCGCGTGGTGTCGTTGAAGAGGCCGCAGGGCCAGCAGAGAAACCTCACCGGGTGCCCCAGCTCGCGCTCGAGCTCGTCGCGCCCCTCGGTCATATCGGCCAGCACCCTCGCGCGATACGCCTCGGGGCTCTCGCGGCGCGAAGGATCGTCGCGATCGTCGGGCGCGGCATCGCGGGCAGCGACATGGAGCAGCTCGCGCCAATCGTCTCGATCGAAGAAAACCGCGCCCCCAGCCTCTTCCACCAGAGCGCGACAGGCTTCTCCCTCCTCTTCGGGCGGAGTCCACCGTCTCTCGACCATCGCGTAAGTGTGTCGGTAGACCGGGGTGCCGAGCGGAATCTCGGCGGAAAAATCGGCGCTCAGCCAATGCGGCTTCCGCTCCGGATAGAGCTGCCAGTGGATCCAGTAGGCATCACCGCGGGGGTGGTGGAAATCGAGGATCTCGGGACCGCTGGTGATCTCGCCATGTGTCGTCGAATGCGATTCGACGCGCACCAATCCAGTCGCCTCCATCGCGCGCAGCTCATCGAAGGTCACGAAGCCGAACGACGCGTCGTCGCCGGGAGACACACCTTCACGGGGCCTCGATCCACTCCGGCGATCTATCATCTCGTTCGGGGGAAAAATCGTCGCCGGGATCTCGTAGCGCTCCAGGATCGGCAGCGCGAAGAGCCAGTTGTCGAGATAGCCGTCGTCGAGCGTGATCACCACCGGCCGCGAGGGCAGAGTCCCCGGCTCGATCAGACCGCGCTGCGCCGCCTCGAGCGTGATCGGGTTCATGCCGGAGCGGCGAACATGCGCCATCTGCGCTTCGAACACCTTCGGCGGAAGGGAGAGCACGCCCCAAACGTGACCCGCCCGCGGCTCGTTGATGGAGTGATATATGAGAATCGGAACCATCGATCTCAGAGCTTTCGCGCCCACCGCTCCATCGCGCCGAGTGCGATGTGGAAACGGTACTCCCGCTCACGAATCTCGCCTTCGTCGCGCACGATGTACTCGAAGGCCAGATCGGCCCACCCCCTGCCGCCCGCGAAAGTCGAACCGGTCCCCAGTGTGAGGCGGCTCACGTCGACGCTCCGCCACCCTCCCCCATCGGCGGCGATCCGATAAGGCAGCGGGGAGAGCGTTCCGCCTACGCGCAGCGGCAGGTTCTCGCTCAGGTAAGAACCTTCGCGCCCGAGATGCCACTCCAGCCCAGCGGCCACCCGGTAGACATCGCTCATAGCGGGCACCGTCGCGCCGTCCACTTCGAAGCCCGACCAGGCGGAAAGCTCGCCGTCCGCGGCCACCGTCATGCCCTTCCAGGGGCGCCACGCGATACCGGCTCCAGCTTTCGGGGGCATCGAATAGCTGCTGTGGGCAACCGACTCCAGGCCCGAGGCGAGCCCCTCGTGCTCCTGAAAGCCCTCGGCCCAAGGCGAATAGGTGCCGAAAAGGCCGATGTCGATCGCACGCCCTCGCCAGAGCATGCCAAGCGAAAGCTGCGTGCCGAGGATCGAAGTCCGCCAGCGATCGACCTGGTCGCGAATCGGAATGGGACGATTCGACGAATCGTGAAAAAGGGTGTCGCCTTCGAAGCCGAGGAGCCAATCCTCGATGGCCGAGCCGAAGAGGTAGTCGCCACGGACGCCGATCGTGAGCGATCCGAGATCGAAGGCCAGCCCCCCGCCGATAGCCGAGATACTGCCGGCCGCCTCGGTCGAGCGGCGATAGGTGAGACTGTCTCCCTCGAGGGTGGTCTCGATGCGGGGGGTGTCGAAAGACGCCTCGGTGTGGAGCCCCAGCGCCAAGGTCGTCGTGGCTCCGATCGGAAAGAGCAATCGCGCCATCTCGAGGCCGAAGCTCTCGGTACTGAGTACGGCACCCGGCCCTTCCGTCCGCAGAGCTCCCGGACTCAGCTCCACGCCGAGCACGGCCAGCTCCTCGGCCCGCGCGGTCGCTGGGTTCACGGCGGAGAGACTGCGCCCATCGCCCACGGCGATCGTGGCCCCGCCCATGCCCAGGGCGCGCACATCGGCCGCCTCGATCGGCTCCCCCATGCCGTTCAGCGAGAAGATCGACGCCGCGCCGGCCACGGCGGGGAGCGACACCAACGCCGCCAGGAGCAATTCGGTCCGTCCCATCACGACCCTCCCCCGCCGAAACGGCCCTCACCGGCTCTCACGTAGTGAATGTCGAGACGTGGCAGCGAATCGGCCGGGGCATCTCCGGCGAAGAACGACACATACGACACATCGCCGACCTCGGCCGTCGTGCGGAAGAGGAAGCCGAGGTTCGTCTCGGGCTCGTTGACCCAGCCTTGAACGGGAACCTGCACATTCATCGCCAGGCTGTCGAGCAGGATCTCGCCCAACCCGAAGAGGTCGACGGTCGTTCCGGGGAAGACCTCACCCTCGAGATTGGCGAAAGAACCCTCCCAATTCGCTGCGTCGGCTTCGTGCACTTCGAGACCGAATCCGGGATTGAATCCCCAGGTTTGGTCCGCGTCGGGGATCAAGACCAGTTTGGCGCTGAGCACTGTGGCCCTCGCGGGGATCGACGAGAGGTCGAACTCGATCAAGGCGCGGCGGGCGAGCCCGTTCTGGACAGTGACGCGCCCGGAAAAGTCGCCGAAGCGTGCGGTGTCGGCAATGGCGACCGCGTAGGTGTCCTGATCCGGGCGGATGGAGAAGATGCGGCTTCTGCCATCGTTCCGAACGACCAGGGTCAGGTGCGCCGGCGCCGCCGCGGTGATCGAAGAGACCGCGCTCATCGCCGGATCGCCTATCGGGAGCAGCGCCACGCCCAGGTTGCCCGCCGGATCGTCCATCCACTCCAGCGCATCGTCGAGAGCCATCGCCAGGGTGGCCGTCGAAGTGTCGCCGGCGCTGAACGCCACCTCTCCAAGCGGGATCCCACCGCAGATCAGGTCGTCGATGACGGTGGGCGCCGCCTCGCTCGTCGTGCGCAGGCTGTCTTCGTCCCAATCGCCACAGACCGCCCACACTTCGACCGCTTGATCCGTGCCCAACGGGCGCCTGCGCAGGGTCGCGAAGCTCAAGGTCGCCTCGAGCAAGGTGTCGCCTTCAGAGAGAAAAGGCGCACCGCCGCTGTCGGCCATAGGGAAGTGGAAAAGACCCGCCGCGCGCACGCCTTCGCTCTGCCCCACATGAACCGCGAACGCGTTTCCGTTCGCCCGCTCCCCGACCACCGACGCATGACGCAAGGGACGTAGCGCGACGCTGACCAGCTCGCGCTCCAACCCCCCGCGATCGGTGAAATCGGTCGGCAGATCGCCGGCGGTCTCGCCACAGCCGGCGAAAGGAAGGGCGCAGAGGGGGAGCAGGGACAGGAGCAGCCTCATTCGTACCACCGCAACAGATAAGCCGCCAGCACGACCCCCACGATGCTGATCACATTCAGCTCGATCGTGAGCCCGAGAGTGACGCGAAGCACGACCAGATCGAGGGTAGTGGGCGTGAAACCGGGAGTAGTCGAGCGGGTGAAAAAGTCCTTCACCACGCCATCGACCATGAACTCGCTGATCAAGGCGCCCATGAGCGATCCGATCAGCATCCCCAAGACGAGGACGAGCAGGACAAGCCCAAGCGGCTTCTTCTGACTGCGCAGCGCCATGATCATCGTCTTTCTTGCCCGCCGGCTGAAAAGGTTCGTGCTAGCGATCCCGCGAGAGCACGTAGTCGAGGATCGGCTCCAATCGATCGGCCAGGCCCTCCGTAGCCAGCCCGCTCAGATCGCTCCGCGCATCCTCGGCAAGCGCCGCCACGCGACCGCGAGCCAGGCTCACGCCCTCATGACGCTTCACGATCTCTTCGATCTCGTGCCACGGGATCTCGGGCCGGCCGTCGAGCTCCGGGCCGGGTTGACCGTCCGCGGGCTCTCGGCGACTCAGCCCCTCTTCGAAGAGAGCCTCGGTTCTGCGCCGCTCGCTCTCGGTGGCGAGCTCGAAGGCGAGTATCAAAGGCAAGGTCACCTTGCCCTGGGCCAGATCGGTGTGCACCGGCTTGCCCATCAACGCCTCTTCTCCCGCGTAGTCGAGGATATCGTCGACGATCTGATAAACGAAGCCGAGCTTTCGCCCGAACCCGCGAAGGCGCATCTGCTCTTCGCTGGTCGCCCCGCCCACGACGCCGCCGATCTCGCAGGCCGCGCCGATCAGGGCCGATGTCTTGAGCTCGATCAACCGGAAGTAGTCCGCTTCCGCGAGATCGGGCTGGAAAACCACCTGCTCCTGAATCAGCTCCCCCTGAGAGAGCTCGTAGGTGACATCGGCCATGATGGTCACGACATCGGGCATCGTCTCGTGGATCAGGGTGGAGAAAGCCCTCGCGAAAAGATAGTCGCCCATCAACACCGCGGTCTTGCGATTCAGCGCGCGTTGATCGTGCTCATCCCTCTGCGCAAGAGGGAGTGATCGATGATGTCGTCGTGAATAAGCGTGGCCGTGTGGATCATCTCGACCACCAGAGCCGACGTGAGCACGCGATCGGCCACTGCGTCGTCGAGATCGTGCCCGGCGCTCAGGAATACCAGCGCAGGCCGGAAGCGCTTCCCACGCATGTGCTGCAGATGGTGGGAGACCTCTCGTATGAGTCGCAGATCGGAGGTCAGCGCGTTCAGCCACGACACTTCGAATCGCGCGAGCTGCGCGTCGATCACTCCGAAGGGCGATTCGGTCTTCAACATATCTCACGTTTCCTCGGAACCGCGGCGTGCGAGTGCCGCGACCCCGATCGAAATCTCATAGAGCACCAGCAGGGGCAATCCCATGAAGAGCATGGACAAAGGGTCGGGCGGAGTAAAGGTGGCCGCGGCTATGAATATGATCACCACCGCGATGCGCCGGTGGCGACGCAGAGTCGAGGGGCCGATGACCCCCAGGCTGGCAAGGCCGTATGAGATGACGGGAAGCTGAAAAGAGACCCCGCCGACCAGGCACAGCTTGAGGACAAAGCCCAGATAGTCGTCCGCGATCCACCGTTGCTCGATCCCCAGATCCGCGCTCACGGAGCTGAAGAAAGCGGTGATAAGGGGGAGTATGCGATAGGAGAAGTACACGCCCAAGCCAAAACAGAGGCTGGTCGGTGCCACGAGGTACGCCGCGATCTTCTTCTCGTTCTTCAGAAGGCCCGGTGCAACGAACATCCAGGCCTGATAGAGGATCACCGGAACCGAAAGCACGATCCCCACGAAGGCCGCCAGCTTCAGCTTGGTGAGGATCGCCCCCGCGGGCGTGGTCACGATCAGCTCGGCCGGAGGGTCGTTGGACGGCCGGCTCGGCGCGTCGTCGAGGGCACGGTCGACGGCAGCCTCCGCCTCGATGCGCACCAAGGTCGAGAGCGCCACCGTCAGCTCCCGTCGGGTCTGCTCGTCTCCCCCGATGACCCTCTGAAGGAGAGCGTCGAGAGTCGCCGCCGCGTCCGGCTCCTCTTCCGCTGGCATCGGCTCCTCGTCCCCCCGCTCTTCGCCCTCTTCGGCCGGCTCCGGCTCCGCTCCCACCAGCCCGCCCACCCAGGCTCGCAGATCACCGCCGAAGGTCTCCTCTTCGAGCGACTCGGGAAGTCGACCGATCGCCAACTGAAACACTTCAGGGGCGATCGAATAGCCGATCCCCGCACCGAGGATCACCGAGAGCGCCACGATCCCCAGTCTCCGTCTGAGCTCTTCGAGATGATCGAGGAACGACATCTCCGATTGCTGCCGCTCGGTGGGCTCCGCGGGCACCGCTGCATCGGCCCTGGGGCGGATCTCGGTCGACTCCGTCGGCGCGGGACCCGCGCTCCCCTCGCCCTCCGGCGGATCGTCCCCTGGCAGATCGTCTCGCGGCTTCAATTGCTCTTCAGCAGGACGCGCACTTCGTCCAAGAACTTCTGCAGATCCTGATATCGCCTGTAGACCGATGCGAAACGGATGTAGGCGACCGGATCGAGCCCAGCGAGCTCCTGCAGCACCAAGTCGCCGATCTCCTCCGACGAAACCTCGCCACCCAGCGCATTGTGGAGCCGCACCTCGACACGCGCCAGAAGCGCATCGACCTCGCCACTCGGGATGGGCAGCTTGACGCAGGCAGTGCGAACGCCATGACGCAGCTTCTCCGCGTCGTAGGGCTCCCTCCCACCGTGCCGCTTGACGACCCGAAGGGGGTTGAGCTCAACCGACTCGTAGGTGGTAAACCTGCGGTGGCAGTCCGTGCACTCCCGGCGGCGCCGGACCGATGTCTGATTCCGCGCACTCCGTGTTTCGATCACCCTGTCGTCGTCGCAGAAGCAGAAGGGGCAGCGCATTTCAGTCGAGCTCGCCGTACATCGGGAACTCATCGCAGAGCTCACGCACCCTCGCACGAGTGCGCGTTTCGACTTCGGAATCGCCACGGCTCTCGATCACCGATGCGATCATCTCGGCGATGAGCAACATCTCGGTCTTGCCCATTCCGCGAGTCGTGATCGCGGGTGTTCCGATCCGCAGCCCACTGGTGATGAAGGGCGAGCGGGTCTCGCCTGGGACGGTGTTCTTGTTGGTCGTGATGCCCGCCTGGTGCAGAAGTCTCTCCGCCTTCTTGCCGGATATGTTCCCGAGCGGACTGAGGTCGATCAAGAAGAGATGGGTGTCGGTTCCGCCCGATACGACGGAGAGCCCCCTCTCGATCAACCCCTGCGCCAGCGCCTGCGCGTTGATCACAACCTGCGTCATATAACGCTTGAAATCCTCTTGCAGCGCCATCTTGAAGGCGATGGCCTTGGCCGCGATGACATGCATCAGCGGTCCGCCCTGAATGCCGGGAAAGACCGTCTTGTCGATCTCCGACGCGTTCTCTTGGCGCGTCAATATCAACCCTCCCCGCGGGCCCCTAAGGGTCTTGTGGGTCGTCGACGTGACCACCTCCGCGTACGGAATCGGCGAGGGATGGACCCCGGCCGCGACAAGACCGGCGATATGCGCCATGTCGACCAGGAGCATGGCGTCCACCTCGTCGGCGATCACCCGAAAGCGCTGAAAGTCGATCGTGCGCGCGTAAGCGGAGGCCCCCGCGATGATCATCTTCGGCCGGTGCTCCCTGGCGAGCGCGGCGACCTGCTCATAGTCGATCCGCCCATCCTCCCCGACGCCGTAGCTCTTCGCGTCGAAGAGCCGCCCCGAAAAATTGACGCTGTGACCATGCGTCAAATGGCCTCCATCGGAGAGCCCCATGCCGAGAACCGGATCGCCCACCTCGAGCAGCGCCAGATAGGCCGCCATATTCGCCTGAGAGCCAGAGTGGGGTTGCACATTCGCGTGCTCGGCACCGAAGAGCAAGCAGGCACGATCCCGCGCCAGATCTTCCGCGGTGTCGACGTGGTCGCAGCCGCCGTAGTACCGCTTGTGGGGATAGCCCTCCGCGTACTTGTTGGTCATGATCGACCCGGCCGCCTCGAGCACGGCGGGATGCACCATGTTCTCCGATGCGATCAGCTCGAGCGTATGCCGCTGCCGATCCAGCTCCGCCGCGAACGCGGCGTGCAGCTCCGGGTCCAGCTCTGGGAGATGCTTCACGATGGTCCGTCCTCTAATCTATCTTCGCGACGCGGGCCGTGTGACGCCCCCCGTCGAAGGGTGCATCGAGCCACGCTCGCACGATCTCTTGGGCGAGCCCGACGCCCACGACGCGCCCACCCAGCGCGAGCGCGTTGGCGTTGTTATGCTCGCGCGACATGCGGGCGCTGAAGGTCTCGCTGCAAACGCAGCAGCGCACTCCCGCGAAGCCGTTCGCCGTCATCGCCACGCCCTGGCCGGTGCCGCACACCAGAATCGCCCGATCCACCTCGCCAGCGACCAGGCTACGGGCCGCGGCCTTCGCGTAGTCCGGGTAGTCGCAGGATTTGGCGCTCTCGGTGCCGAGATCGACCGCCTGGTGCCCCAGGATGCGCACGAAGCGGACGAGCTCTCGACGAAGCTCCAGGCCCGCGTGGTCACTGGCCAGCGCGATCTTCACGCCCCGACCCCAATCACGACCGATGGATCCTGCGCAGCTTGCCAACCTGCTCTATTCGCTGCTCGGCCAAACGCTGGGCGGCGTCCTCCGGCTTCAGATCGTACTCCTCGGCCACCGCGAACACCCTCAGCGTCGTGTCGTAGAGCTTGTCGACCTGGTCCATCACCATGTCGCGATTGTAGTTCGGTCCCTCGTGCCAGACGCTGATCAGGCCACCGGCGTTGACGATATAGTCCGGTGCGTAGAGAATGCCGCGCCTTACCATCGCATCTCCGTCCTCATGGCGCGCGATCTGGTTGTTGGCCGCGCCCGCCACGATCTTGCACTTGAGCCTTGGGATCGTCTCGGAGTTGAGCACCGCGCCGAGCGCGCATGGCGAGAAGACATCGCAGGGCTCGTCGAAGATCGCGTCGGTGCCGACGATGGTCGCGCCGCACTCCTCCTTCACTCTCGCCGTGCGCCGATCATCGATATCGGCGACGACCAGCTTGCAGCCCTTCGCGGCGAGCTGCTTCGCGAGGTAGTAGCCGACCTGGCCGGCTCCCTGAATCGCGACCTTCAGCCCGTCGAGCTCTTCCTTGCCGAGCGTCCACTTCACCGCCGCCTCGAGCCCTCGTAGCGCGCCGAACGCGGTCACCGGAGAGGGATCGCCGCTACCGCCCGCGCCCTGCGAACAGCCCCGAACATGAGCGGTCTCCCGAGCTATATCGGCCATATCGCCGGTGCTCGTGCCGACATCTTCGGCCGTGATGTAGCGCCCGTTCAACCCCTCGATGAAACGGCCCAGGGCACGGAAAAGAGCTTCCGATTTGTCCTTCGCGGGGTCTCCGATGATGACCGTCTTGCCGCCGCCCAGATCGAGACCGGCCACGGCGGCCTTGTAGGTCATTCCACGAGACAGCCGGAGCACATCTTCCAGCGCCTCGTGCGCCGTCTCATAGGGCCACATACGGGATCCACCGAGCGCCGGCCCCAAGGTCGTGTTGTGGACAGCGATAATGGCCTTGAGGCCCGATGACGCGTCGTTGCAGAACACGATCTCTTCATGATCGTGAGCCGCCATTTTTTGGAAGATGCTCATGGATGGTTTCCGTTTTCTGGCCGGACCGTGGCCCATGCTCTGATTCTTGTTCGTTTCAGATTGTCGAAATCCTCACACCGATCAGGTTCGGTAGTCGTAGAACCCCTTGCCGGTCTTCCTGCCCAGGTCGCCACTGTCGACCATCTTCACCAGAAGGGGGCAGGGCCGATACTTTGAGTCCTTGAACCCATCGTAGAGGACATTGAGGATGTGCAGGCAAACATCGAGCCCGATGAAGTCGGCCAAGGTGAGCGGCCCCATCGGTTGATTCGTGCCGAGCTTCATCACGGTGTCGATCGCGTCGCGGGTCGCCACGCCCTCCATCAGCGCGAAAACCGCCTCGTTGATCATCGGCATGAGCACGCGGTTGGCGACAAATCCTGGGTAGTCGTTCGCTTCGCAAGGCACCTTGCCCAGCGCTTCCGAGAGGCGAGTCACGGTCTCGCAAGTCTCGTCGCTAGTGTGCATACCCCGGATCACTTCGATCAGGCGCATGATCGGAACCGGGTTCATGAAGTGCATGCCGATCACCTTGTCTGGGCGGCCGGTCGCGGCCGCCAGCCGTGTGATCGAGATGCTCGAGGTGTTGGTGGCGAGGATCGTCTCGACCGGACAAATCTCGTCGGCCTCGCCGAGAATGCGCACCTTGAGCTCGTAGTCCTCGGGAACCGCCTCAACGATCAGATCGCAATCGCCCAGACTCGTCAAATCGAGCGTGCCTGAGATCCGCGAGAGCACCGAGTCTCTCTGGTCCAGGGAGATCTTCTCTTTCTTGACGAGCCTACCGAGGCTCTTCTCGATCCCCACCATCGCGGCGTCGAGACGCCCCTGCTCCGTGTCCACCACCTTCACTTCGTAGCCCGACTGGGCAAAGACCTGGGCAATCCCGTTGCCCATCGTTCCGGCGCCGATCACGCCCGGTTTTCTAATCTCCATGGCTGTCTCCGTGGAGCTGATTCCTCGCTCCTGCTCAGTTTCTTCTACGCCTCGTCGTTCCTTCTCGGCACCGCGCGGCTCTCGAGCCATTGCCGCAGTCGCGGCATCAGGTTCTCAATCTCCGACTCGATCTCTTCGAAGCAGTGGCGGTAGTCCTCGGTATCGCCGCCAAAGGGATCGCGGATCGAGATCTCATCGTCCGTGCCGGCCCCTGCCGCCTCACGCAAGCAGAAGATCTTGGTGCTCTGCGCCGGGCTCCGCCCTAGCACGAAATCGCGATTACCTTCGTCGAGAGCCAGC